>JANTHA010000086.1 GCA_024762625.1 Thiotrichaceae bacterium | reverse complement strand
TTTAGATCGTCCAATGGAAAGGCTTGCTTCATCGGCTGTTTATAATCTGTGGCGCCCATCCCGAGGCCTATATAGGCGTTGATCCTGTCGTCAACTTTACCCTTGTTGCGCTTTACCCAGTCCATCGCCATGTGCGCGCCACAGCTATGCGCCAGCAGGATGATATTATCAATGCCCTGCTCTTTTAAATATTTAATCCCTGCTTCTATGCGCGGCCCGGCCAAGGCAAACAGTGGAACATAATCGTAATATTTGGCGTTTTTTTCAAGTACGGGCATCTGCAAGGATAGTGTGCGCCAGCCATGTGCGGGCAACTGGGTGCGTAGTGGAAACACGGTATCCTGCCAGTTCGGATGAAAACCACGACCGTGCAAAATGATCACTGCCCCTTTGACTTCGCCTTCCGGTTCGGTGTCGATCGCCATGAATTCATGTTGACTGTCAGAGTCGCCCTGTTTGAGGTATATCACTTCACCGTCAAGCACAGCATCCTCAACTTCAGCGGCCATGCGTTTTTCCCGGGCCAGATCGGCTTGAACCTTGCCTGTTGTTATCTTCCCTGTATTAGCAAAAACAACAGATGACGTCACAAACAATAACAATAAATAAGCGATGACTTTCATATTTACTCCGGCAGAATTTATCAATTCTTAAAAAAGATGTGACATTACAATAGCGCAAGGCTGCAAAAGTGGACAAAAACCACATTAGAATTAGCAATAATACACAACGATTCAGCGTGTTTAGATTTTGGTTAAGTTTACAGGAAAAGCTGTTATCCGGTGTCGGCGCTATTCCGGGATTTGTAAATGGCATCGCTATCCTAATCATGCCGCCAGACTGATTGAAATAGACCTGGGCAGCCAGGAAAGACGCATCCGGCAAGAATAGTTATGCCGGCGACAAAAAGTAGAGGATAGAGTAAGAAGAAAGAAAACAGCAACAATTCACAAACGCCAGTTTAATTGAGCCATAATCATTTTTCGCTTTCATCCAAAAACATCATAGAAGGAGGAAAAACCGCATTTATAAACAGTTGAAAAACATTGAATTTATATTGTTAGCATCTAAAAAGCACAGTAAAATAGAAAACATATACGCATTAAACAAAAAACATTATAAAAACATCAATTGGGGAATTTAAGTTTCAGTTGCCTGTCTTACTTGACAGTCGCTGTTCTTGAAATTGGATTATTATGAAACCAGGCTATCATTTTTTTGATTTTGGGCTTTTATTAAATGGGCGCACTTTTGCTTTTAACCATAATTTCATACGCAACACACGTCGTATAGCGTACAGAGACAATAACCCCTCATCTGCGCTATCCTACAAATTTGCACTACTTTTATTAACGACGCTGCTATTGTGTGGACTCATATCGAAAAACGGTTTGGCGGCGCCCATCGGGACGCCCACCAATCTAGACTCGCCGCTCGGCATCAATACCAATGAAGCGCTGGAAGTCGATTCCAGCCTGCCATTTGTCGATCTATTCCGGCTTGCGCTGCCTTTTGACGAGGCGCGTCCCTGGTTTACCAAAGGCAAGGTCAAATTTGACAAGCAGGGCTGGCCAAGCGACCTCAACGGTGGTCAGGCTGGCACTCGCTTTCTGAGCCATTTGCCGGTCAAGGCGCTCCCCAAAGGGGTTTACACCGTGCTCTATGATGGCGAAGGCAAAATTCGCTATGGCGCAAGCGCCAAACTGATTGAACGCGAGCAAGGCAAGGATTTAATCAGGTTTGCGCCGATGCAAGACGGAAAAATCACCGCAACGTTGTTTATTGAACACAGCAATACCACAAATCCGCTGCGCAATATCCGCATTTTCATGCCGGGCGGTATCTGCGTTAATAAACCACTCATACGCGTCGCAGGCGAAAAAAACTGCGCTCAGGGACAGTATCGTTCGTTTGCCGAGCATGGCTCCGAAATCATTTTTAACCCGGAATACATGAATTTCATCAAAGACTTCAAGGTGGTGCGCTTCATGAATATGGCGGGCGTGACGCGCAACAATATCCAGCACTGGAGCGACCGTCCCACCCTCGACAAGGCCACCTGGGGAGGCAAGGAAGGCGTACGCGGCGTTCCGTTGGAAATCATGGTAACGCTCGCCAACCGGCTGCATGTGAACCCGTGGTTCAACATCCCTCACAAGGCCGATTACAATTATATTCGTCAGTTTGCCCAGTTTGTCAAAAAGAATCTTGATCCGAGGCTCTCTGTCTACCTCGAATACAGCAATGAAACCTGGAATAACGTGTTTGTGCCGCAGGCGGAACACATGAAACAAACCGGCTACAAAATGGGGCTGGACAAGAATCGCAACATCGCCGGCGCCAAATACTATGCGCTGCAAAGCGTGCGCATTTTCAAAATCTGGGAAAAAGAGTTTGGCGGCGTCTACCGTCTGGTGCGGGTACTTGGCGGCATGACGACCGATTTGCGCCTTACAACGACCTTACTGGGTTATAAAAATACCTACAAGAACGTCGATGCAATCGCTATCGCACCTTATTTTCATATAGCCCAGGATAAAATGAAGAGCGTCCATAGCGTTAATGATGTTTTCAAATTGCTGGAAGACAAAAACAATCGTTATTCCATCAAGAACATACTTAAATTTGTCAAACAACAAGCCGATACCGCGCGTGAGTATGGCGTAGACCTGATCGCCTATGAAGGCGGCCAGCATCTGGTGGATCACAAAACACATGGCATGAAGGAAGGCGCTACGCCCTATCTGTATCAGGCAAATCGCGATACGCGCATGGCGCAGGCCTATTACCGCCTGTTAAGCGGCTGGAAAAAAGCGGGCGGCAAGCTATTTGTGGCATTTTCCGCGCCGCGTCCAAGCACCTGGCACGGCAGCTGGGGCGTTAAGGAATACATATCACAACCCCTGAATGAAACACCCAAATACCGGGCCCTGCTTGGATTTGCTCATAATCAACCCTGTTGGTGGCGGAGCTGTCGCAATGGAACGCTAGCGCGGCATCAGAAACCAAGACGCATCCCCAGCGCCCTGGTCAGCGGCGTAAAACCCGATAATACGGCGCACAAAACCGTCAAGTTGTTCAAAAATGACCGCAAGCAACATACACTGCACAGCGCCATTGCGCAAAACATCGGCAGCCTTGTCAAAGGAACGATCCGTAATAACAATGACCTGTCGGGTCGCTGGCGAGCCAGTTGGGATGATGAAAACCTGATGCTCTGGGTCAGCATCATCGACGATAAAATTGTCAAGGACTCGGATAAAACCTGGGCGGATGACTCGATAGAACTCTATTTTGACGCCGATAACAGTCGCCAAAACAAATACGACGGTAAAAACGATTTTTCCATCAGCTTTCGGCGCGGCGACAGGTTCCCGGTACTCAGCGCCAACGCGCCGCCGATCGACCTGAAAAAAATCAAATATCAGATTAACAAGTACATATGGGGTTACCAGTTTACCGCAACGATACCCTGGCAAGTGCTGCAGATTACGCCACGCAATGGGCTGCGCGTCGGTTTTGACGTACAGGTCAATGACGATGACAGCGGTGGTTCGCGAGACGCCAAAATCACCTGGAATGCATCAAGCGACATGGCCTGGAGCAACCCGCAAATGTTTGGTGAAATTATGCTGGTTGATCCTGACGCGCCCGTTGCGCCGCGCATTGCAGCTCACGAGAAACATCCCATTTCTGATTCAGTAGACGCACAGCGCCTGGATGTGAACAAACAGGAACTCAGCGTCAAATGAAAATAAAGATACTATACTACGCTAACGCCCGAATTTATTAACCAGATCCTGCGGATTGACTTATAATCAATCAATTAGTCTTGCGTGAGAATCACGATTATGAGCAGCCATTCATCAGAACAAACCTCAGTCACACTATGTACGCCGCTTTCACCAACCGCAACCCGCGTATTGCTATGCGGCGGCGGCGAACTTGGCAAGGAAGTCGTGATTGAACTACAACGGCTGGGCGTAGAAGTTATTGTAGTGGATCGTTACGCCAATGCGCCCGCCATGCAGGTCGCGCATCGCAGTCATGTGATTTCCATGCTGGATGGTGAGGCGCTGCGCCGCATCATCGAATCAGAGAAACCGGATTACATCGTACCTGAAATCGAAGCAATCGCCACCGATACGCTTTTGGCGCTGGAAAACGAAGGCTTTAGCGTGATACCCACAGCGCGCGCCGCCAGACTGACCATGAACCGCGAAGGCATACGCCGATTGGCGGCGGAGGAACTCGGCCTACCCACCTCGCCCTACCGTTTTGCGGAAAACCGCGAGGAATTCGATGCGGCCATCCGCGACGTCGGCATACCCTGCGTAGTCAAGCCCATCATGAGTTCATCCGGCAAGGGACAAAGCACCATCTCAACAGTAAGCGATATTGATAAAGCCTGGCAATATGCCCAACAAGGCGGGCGCAGCGGCGCAGGCAAGGTCATTGTTGAAGGCTTCGTCGAATTTGACTATGAAATTACCCAGCTAACCGTGCATCATGTTGAGAAGGGCGACATCATCACCAGCTTTTGCGAACCCATTGGCCATGTGCAGGTAGATGGCGATTATCGTCAATCCTGGCAACCACAGGCAATGAGCGATGCAGCGCTGCAGCAATCCAGAGAGATTGCTACCAAAATCACCACGGCGCTGGGCGGGCGCGGCATCTTTGGCGTGGAGTTGTTTATCAAGGATGGACAGGCGATCTTCAGTGAAGTCTCACCGCGACCGCATGATACCGGCATGATCACCATGATTTCACAGGATCTTTCCCAGTTTGCGCTGCATGCTCGCGCGATACTCGGTTTGCCGATCCCGAATATCCATTTTCATGGTCCGTCCGCAAGTAGCGTGATACTCGCTGAAGGCGAATCTAAACAACTATGTTTTAAGCATCTGGACAAGGCGCTTGCCGAGCCTGACACCCAGATCAGACTGTTCGGCAAACCCGAGGTCAGCGGACAACGGCGCATGGGTGTGGCGCTCGCCAGGGGCGAAACACTTAAAGCAGCCATCCAGAAAGCGAAGGCGGCGTCCGATGCAGTCGGTTTCGAGTTTTAAACCATCATTCAAACAGGGCTAAAACAAGGCTAACAGCTAAATAGGCTAATAAAAATGAGCAACGACTATAACGCAGAATCAATCGAAGTATTAAGCGGACTGGATCCGGTGCGCAAACGCCCCGGCATGTACACCGACACCACGCGCCCCAACCATCTGGCGCAGGAGGTGATCGACAACAGCGTGGATGAGGCGCTCGCCGGTTTCGCCAATAAAATCCAGGTTATCCTGCATGCCGACGGCTCCCTGTCAGTAACCGATAATGGTCGCGGCATGCCTGTGGACGAGCACCCTGAAATGAAAATGCCAGGCGTTGAAGTTATTCTGGCGACATTGCACGCAGGCGGAAAATTCTCCGACAAAAACTACCAGTTCAGCGGCGGCCTGCACGGCGTTGGCATCTCGGTGGTCAACGCACTGTCGCTGATTCTTGAAGTGCGCATTAAACGCGACGGCAAGGAATACCAAATGGTGTTCGAGAACGGCCACAAGGCATCTGATCTGGAAGTCATTGGAACAGTTGGCAAGAAAAATACCGGAACCTCCCTTCATTTCTGGCCAAACGGGCAGTATTTCGACACAGTCAAATTTTCGGTTCCTAAACTGAAACATAATCTTCGCGCCAAGGCGGTGTTATGCCCCGGCCTGCATATCAGCTTTACCGACGAAGCCAAAGGCGAAACCGAAGAATGGTATTACGAAGATGGCATACGCGATTACCTGATTGATTCCGTTAAGGAATTTGTGAACCTGCCTGAAGAACCCTTTTGCGGCAATTTCAAAAGCGAACACGAAGCGGTTGAATGGGCGCTGTGCTGGCTGCCAGAAGGCGGCGATCTGGTGCAGGAAAGCTACGTCAATCTGATCCCCACCACGCAGGGTGGAACCCACACCAACGGTCTGCGAACCGGTCTCACCGATGCCTTGCGCGAGTTTGCAGAATTCCGGAACCTGCTTCCGCGCGGCCTCAAAATCACCCCGGATGACGTCTGGGATAGACTCAGTTTTATACTTTCCTTCAAAATGCAGGATCCGCAATTTGCGGGACAAACCAAAGAGCGCCTGTCATCGCGTAGCGCCGCCAGTTTTGTTTCCGGGGTGGTCAAAGACGCGTTTAGCCTGTATCTGAACCAGAACCCCGAAAGCGGCGACCTGATCGCTGAACATATCATCAACAACGCGCAAAAACGCAGTCGCGCCAGTAAAAAAGTGGTGCGCAAAAAAATATCCGCAGGGCCGGCCTTACCCGGAAAACTGGCCGACTGCGCCTCGCAGGATGTCAATCTGACCGAGCTGTTTCTGGTGGAAGGCGATTCGGCGGGTGGTTCCGCCAAGCAGGCGCGCAGCCGCGATTTTCAGGCGATCATGCCGCTGCGTGGAAAAATACTCAATACCTGGGAAGTGGATTCCTCTCAGGTGCTTGGCTCACAGGAAATACACGACATATCAGTCGCTATCGGCGTCGAGCCGGATTCAGAAAAACTTGACGAGCTGCGCTACGGTAAAATTTGCATTCTTGCAGACGCCGACTCGGACGGCGCGCATATTGCCACCCTGATCTGTGCACTGTTTGTCAAACATTTCCCTGCACTGATTCGCGCCGGCCATGTGTATATCGCGATGCCGCCGCTGTACAGAATCGACATTGGCAAAAGGGTGGAATACGCGCTCGACGAACAAGAACGCGACGCCATCCTGGATCGAATCGAAGCGGAAAAACTAAAAGGCAAGGTCAGCGTTACCCGTTTCAAGGGTCTTGGTGAAATGAACCCGATGCAACTGCGCGAGACCACCATGGACCCGGATACCCGCCGACTGGTGCGCCTCACCATGGATAATCCCAAACAGACCGCAAAAATCATGGACATGCTGCTTGCAAAAAAACGCGCCCAGGATAGAAAGTCCTGGCTCGAAAACAAGGGCGATCTGGCGGTTATTTGAATCTGTTTTTACTTATTTCGACACCTTATCATTGACTTTGATAAAAGAGCTGAATTCAAAAGACAACAAAACTCAGCATGACTAAAAAAAACAGATAACCCCCAAACAATGATTAAATATGATAATTTATTAGATCACATCAAACTGAATCATTACGAAAAGGCGCTAAACATGGAATCCATACACATCGCGATACTCATTTTTATTTCCTTGTTTCTAACAGCGTGCGCCCACAAAAACAGCAATGAATCCAGCATCGATGAAAGTCTCGCGCTTGTCTATATCAACAATGGTTCAATTCAATGCGAATCAAGTGGTTTAAGCGAGGCAGAGACCGCGCAACAGTTAATCAATAAAGGCATTGATGTCATCTCTTCCCAGTGCGGCTTTCTCACCGGCATTGCCGCGCCTGCGCAGTGTGGTCTACCTGGAACCCTGATTAATCTTCATGTTATCAATGCGCAAAACACCCCTGATGCGAAGGAATTGGGCTTTGAATTAGCGTCAAGCCTGAAAATAGATAACAGCAAAGGATATGAAATCATGAAATGCCAGGATAGGCAATAATCAGAGCGAATCAACGCTTTGGTCCTGTTAACGCCTGAGAGTGCAACATATGCCCGTCCGTGAACTTGATGAATTTGATTTTCACCAAACGATCCCGCAAACAAATGGGGTTACACTGGTATTTTTTTCTGGCCCGCATTGCAGTTCCTGTCATCATTTACGCGACTTGCTAAATCGCGAAGAGGCGCAATTCAAACAGCATTTTTCTGAATTTCAATCGTTTGAAATTAAAGCCGACAAGGCTGCAGCACTGGTTAATGAATTCAGTGTTTTTCACCTGCCTAGCCTGTATCTATACAAGGATGGACAGTTTCATGCCGAAATCCAGGCGCAAGCCAGTTTGGATCACATTATCAAGGCGATAGACAAGGCGCTTGATGAACCCGCAGAAGAAGAGCCCTGAGCCTCAGACACCCTGAACAAATACCAGCGCAGCGCCTGTCAGAGAAGAAATGGCCAGCACTCGCACAATACCCCAGCGAAGCCTTAAGATGAGGATCGCACACAGCGCCGTCAGCCCGACAACCAGCCAATCCACCGTCGCCAGTTCCGGTTGCCACAGTTGCAGCGGACCGTAAGAAGTCAGCTTCACTTCTCTGAACATCACATTCAAGGCGAACCACACGGACAGGTTCAGGATAACACCAACAACCGCCGCAGAAATCGCCTGCAAGGCGCTTTTTAATTTAGGTTGCGCGCCAATCCATTCTATATAGGGAGCACCGGCAAAAATCCATAGAAAACACGGAATGAAAGTAGTCCACAAGGTTATCGCCGCAGCGGCAATCCCCACGCCAATGCCGCCCT
>JANTHA010000085.1 GCA_024762625.1 Thiotrichaceae bacterium | reverse complement strand
CATATTACCCGGCATTGGTTTTATCTGGTTGCTGCTCATATACAAAAAAACCAGACAGGAAAGTACGCCGCAAGCCATTGATTCCTACCATGCCAGACTAGGGATCAAAATTAACCTGTTCGCCGCCGCTGCGTTATTTCTGGTCAGCGCCCTGATGATTCTATTTGGCGGCTTCAATTCACCCTGGACCTGGGTTTATGTCATTTCCTACTTCACCATGGTGCATACTATTTTTATAGTTTTCGCCATCTGGGCGCTGGTGCGGGCATGGTCGGGAGACCGGCTTAGAGATAACGGCTCTTCATGACCTTACTAACTTTCAGGTTATTTCATTACGAGGAGTAGTCCAGACTCTATTCGGTCAGGCGCTGTCATGCCTATTCTAGCGTCGTTTTCCGGCCCAGGCACTTCCTATTAAAATCATCTTGATACGCATCAATGCCATGATTGTATTTCAGACATACCTTATACGAAGTCTTCACAGGCTATACCCGCCATGGAATTGTTAGTCCCTTCCTCCTTATATTCCAGGTTAACAGGTTTAGCTTGTGAAGATGCTTTTTTTAATTTCCTGAAAATACAAATAAGGCTGATGTGTGAATACCGTTTCAACTAACATTCAAACAGAATCGGAACAATCAGAAGCAAAACTGCTGCCGGGCGACCTGGCGATCTGGTTTTTTATCTTTGCCGAGTTACTGGTTTTTGGCATTTTCTTCATTATCTACTCTATCATGCGCATCCGGAATCTGGAGATGTTTAACCAGTACCAACTGACGCTCAATCGTGAATTCGGCGCAGCCAATACATTGTTGCTCATTACAGCCAGTTATTTTGTGGTGCGCGCAGTGCAGGCAATCAAACAGGATGATGTATCCGCCTGCATTCGCTGGCTCTACGCGGCGCTGGGCGGGGGCGCCGGTTTTCTTATTCTTAAATCCATTGAGTATCACGACAAGTTTTCTCATGGCATCAACCTGGAAACCAATACCTTTTATTTTTTCTACCTGTCCCTGACCATGTTTCATTTTTTACACGTCATTCTGGGCATGATCATCATACTGGCGGTAGCGATCAAGGCGCAACGCGGCGCTTATAGCGCGCTTAATCACACAGGCGTCGAAACCGGCGCATCCTACTGGCATATGGTTGATCTGGTGTGGATTATCCTGTTCCCGCTGGTTTACATTATTCGCTAACGGTAAAAAGAAACAATGGAATACTGATGAACAAAATCTATAATATTCACACCATCTGGATCGCCATGCTATTGCTGACGCTATCCACCTACGCCATGGGCAAACTGGGCTTTAGCGGCACCGGCGCCATGTTGTTTTTAATACTCACAGCGCTGGTGAAGAGCACCTTTATCATCCGCGACTTCATGGAATTAAAAGGCGTTTCCTTTCTCTGGCGCGCCATCATGTATGGCTGGTTATGGACCGTCTGCATCGCCATCGCCATTACCTACATCATTAGCCAGGTTTAACAATTTTCAAGGAGGAATGAATGGCAAGCCCAAATCAAACGATAGACAAAACAATAAAGAACACAAAAACTGTTCTTGATGCTAACAACATTCCAAAAGTCGACATAGACTTTATGAACAATACGCATTTTGAAGAACTTGAGCTGGTCGAAAAACTGGGCAAGCAAATTCTGGACTATCAAACGCTGTCTGAAACCGGCAACCCGGAAAATACCCAGGCAAGCGAACAAGCTATATCCCGACTGCTAAACAACTGGCTGGAACACACCATCGCCCACTTTGAACGTGAAAACAAGCTCATGCAGGATACAGGATTTCCAGCTTACCCTGTACACGCCAGCGAACATGAAATTGCTTTGGAAAAGCTCAAAAACTTGATATCCACCTGGGAAAAGAATAAGGATATTGTCCAACTTGCCGATTATGTCTTCACTTTCTGGCCCGACTGGTTTAACACACACGTCAACACCATGGATATGATGACGGCCAAATTCGCCGTCATGAATGGTTTTGACCCGCATGGAACCCCTGATCAATGACCCAAAAGCGAGACAGCATGAGTAAACTTCCCTATTACCAGAATCAGGGCAATGAAACCGAGTTATTTGAACACGCCTACAATAATCAGCTTCCTTTATTAATTAAAGGCCCGACCGGTTGCGGGAAAACCCGTTTTATTCAACACATGGCGGCAAAACTCGGCAGGCCGTTATACACCATTGCCTGTCACGACGACCTCACCGCAGCGGATCTGGTGGGCCGACATTTGATTGGCGAAGGTGAAACCTACTGGCATGACGGTCCTTTGAGCAAAGCCGTTCGCGAAGGCGCCATCTGTTATCTGGATGAGGTGGTTGAAGCGCGCAAGGATACAACCGTTGTGTTACATCCGCTCTCGGATGACCGCCGCATCCTGCCGATAGAACGCACCGGTGAAGAATTAAAGGCCCCGCCTGAATTCATGCTGGTCGTTTCGTACAACCCCGGCTACCAGAATCTACTCAAAGGCATGAAGCCCTCAACCCGGCAGCGTTTTATTTCGATGCGCTTTGATTACCCGGATATCACGACGGAAACCACCATTATCCGTAAGGAAACCGGCATTGACGACGCCACCGCCACGCAATTAATCGAACTGGCGCACGCCTTACGCGTCTTGAAAGATCACGACCTGGAAGAATCCGCCTCAACACGGTTGCTGGTGTATGCGGCAACCCTGATAAACTCCGGCTTTGAGCCTATCGAAGCCTGTCGCGCCGCCATTGTTGAGCCATTGAGCGATGAGGAAGAAACCGTTGAGGCGCTCATGGAAGTGGTGCGCGCCAAACTGGGGGCGTCAACATGAACGCCAGAAAAGAATCTGCGGATTACCTGGGCGCTGTTGCGGAAGCGCTGTTCATGGCCAACCTGCTTTTTATTGGCATCTTCTATATGATTCTCTGGGGTTTTTATTTTATTGCCTATAAAAACGCCTCTCAGGTGAGTAAAAACCACATTAAGCAGGCACTGGCTGGCGCGACGCTAAGCACCCTGATTGTACTGGCGCTTAATATTTTTGTTGTGACGACAACGGGGTATGCTTCAGCCACAGCCCTGATTGTTGCGGAAACCTACCTGATGCTGATTGTGCCGCTATTCATGATTGTCGGTATTCTGGGGTTTATCAAGGCCGTCAACGAAAAAGATTTTCAGTACCCCATTATCGGCAAAATACTAGAAGTGCAGTGAGTGAAAAAAGTGTCAGAAGCAAAGGAAGCAAAGGCAGTAAAAGGAAGCGAAGGAAATAAAAGGAAATAAAAGGAAATAAAGAGAGACAAATGACTCGCTCATGAATAGTTTTTCTCAAACAATGTCAGAAGCCATGCCCGAAAAGCATTTCAGCTTTACCAGCAAAGCCAGAAACGTTCCTGGCAATCTAGCCATCTGGGCGGCGATCCTGTCGGAAATGAGTGAATTTGCTGTCATGTTTATCGTTTATTTTCTGGCAAAAGTACACCATCCCGAGCTTTTTCACGAAGGCCCGACCCGCCTCAATACCACGGCGGGAACGGCAAATACGCTGATCATGCTCACCAGCAGTTTTTTTGTAGTACGCGCGGTGATGGCGGTGCGCGCCAACCAGCTTATAACCGCCAGCCGCTGGCTCTGGGGAGCAGTCCTTTGCGGCATACTCTACCTGATCATCAAATACTTTGAATACCAGTGGAACACTATGCAGGGACTAAATACCGAAACCAATATTTTTTACGGCGTTTACTACTACGTCACCTTTAATCACTTACTTCATGTCGGCTGGGGAAGCGCGGGACTCGTCTGGGTAATCTACCGCATTTACACCGGCATTTATACCTGCAAACAGCATGAGGGGCTGATCAACATGGCGCTTTACTGGCACATGATCGACCTGGCGTGGATTACCATTTTTCCGCTATTGTATGTGATACGCTGACAAACAAATTGATAACTAAACCATGAGCAAAGAACCCGGCAACGAAATCAAACTCATCGACACTCTCTGGCTTGTGTTGATTAGCCTGACCCTGTTTAGCGCCTGGATGGCGGAACGCGCCGACCCCGGTTTTATCAGCGTCGCGATTATGGCTGCGGTGCTCGCCATCAAGGGACGTATCATTGTGGATCATTTCATGGAGCTGAAACATGCCCACAAACTGCTGCGCAGCCTGATGCGAGCCTATTTTTATGTGATCCCGGCATTGATCATTATTGTTTACCTGTTCCCTGAACAAATCGCCAGATGGACAACACTCTCATGAGCAATCAATTACACTGCAAACACTGCGGGGGCATCGTGAAAGCCGGCAATAAAAAATGCCCGCATTGCGGCATCCCCCTGCCCCCCGACCTTGGCAAACACCCGCAACGTAAATTCATACTGTTTTTTATTGCTGTGGTGATTTTCTGTATCGTCATGATCATCTGGTTGCCGCCCAACTGGTCTAAATTCATGGGAAATTAGTCATGAATTAAAAATCATGGATAAATAAATATGCTAGAAGAATACGTTGGTGAAAAGTGGCACCGCTTCATCACCCGCAAAGCGCAAAAACATTACCCCGAAGCAATGGTGCATCTGGACGAGATGCGCAAGACTGCGGGTATCTTTTTCCGTGCGCTGGGCGGCGAAGGCGGTTTGCATATCGAAAGCGCTACCGACTCCGAGGTGCATGCGCGCCGTTCTGTTTTGCAGCGCATCGCGGGCACGGGGAATAAAATCCAGTACGCCTGGCGTGATGACGAAACACTGCGCCTGCCCGAAAGCATTGCGCTATTTCCGGACAAGCAACTTAACCGCGATCTGTTTTTATGGTTGACTGCGCTCTCCGTCGTAGACATTGACG
The DNA here is from genome assembly GCA_024762625.1 of Thiotrichaceae bacterium. Classification (GTDB taxonomy): domain Bacteria; phylum Pseudomonadota; class Gammaproteobacteria; order Thiotrichales; family Thiotrichaceae; genus Cocleimonas. Next base: position 3,556 of record JANTHA010000085.1, on the reverse strand, counting down.
CCAATAAATCAGACAACTGGATTAGCCGCAACCAGCAACGCACCCGACAAACGCTGCAAATCTGGCCGGGATTAAAGCAACATTATCAAAAACTGCTGGAAGCGCACCTGAAGCAACGCCCTGATATCCGGAAACTTCCCAGGGCGGAAGCGGCGCAGGAACAAGCCATTCGCGAGGCGCTAAAAGATTCCAATGCAGAAGTTAACCTGGAATACGCCAAGCGCCCGCCACAACCCGTCCCACTGTGGCTGCACCCATCGCCGCCACAACAAGGGGCATTGAACATGGCGCACAGTGATCCCGACATCATCGACAAGGGAGACCAAGACTCATCCAATGACGATCACGCCAAAACCGGAAAAGTCAGTCGCAAACAGGCCAGCCGCGAAGACATGCCCGACGGCAACGATGGACTGATGAGCTTCCGACTGGAAAGCCTGTGGAGCTGGTCGGAATACATCAAGGTCGACCGCAGCAGCGTGGAAGATTCGGACGATGACGTCTCGCGCACCGCGGAAGACATGGATCACATCACGCTCTCTCAAGACAGTGAAACCAGCGCCGCTAAAATCAAACTGGATCTTGATTTACCCTCCAGCCAGTACGACGACATCGTGCTGGGCGAAGGCGTCCCCGTGGACGAATGGGACTTTAAACAACAAAAACTGCAAAAAGACCACTGCCGCATCATCCCAATGCTGGCGCGCGACGCCGAAGCAACGGACTTACCCAAAAAGCTGCAGGCGCAAGCGCGCAAAATCCGCCGCCACTTTGAAATGCTGCGCCCCGAACGCCACTGGGTCAGCCGTCAAAGCGAAGGAACAGAACTGGATCTGGTAAACTATATTACCTTTCTGGCGGATCGCAAACACGGCTGCGTCAATAGCGACACGCCGGTATATCGCGAGCTGCGCAGCCAGAACCGCGACCTCGCCTGCCTGTTGCTTGCCGATCTGTCGCTTTCCACCGACGCCTACGTTAATGACGACGCCCGCGTTATCGACGTGATACGCGACTCGCTCTACCTGTTCTCCGAAGCATTGAGCGCCACCGGCGACCGTTTTGCGCTACATGGCTTCTCATCCCGCAACCGCAACCATGTGCGCTTTCACAACATCAAAACCTTTGGCGATAGCTACAACAACGCTGCGCGTGGGCGCATCAACGCCATCAAACCCGGCTACTACACCCGCATGGGCGCAGCAATCCGCCACGCCGGCAACCTGCTTGATAAAGAACCCTCCACCCAGAAACTACTGCTGATACTCACCGACGGCAAACCCAACGACCTCGACAAATACGAAGGCCGTTACGGCATCGAAGACACCCGTCACGCCATCATCGAAGCCGAACAAAAAGGCCTGCAACCCTTCTGCGTCACTATCGACGAACAGGCCGAAGACTACCTGCCCTATCTGTTTGGTCAACGCTCCTATGTACTAATCAGGAATGCGGAAGAATTGCCGAAGAAACTGCCGTTGCTTTATCTGAGACTGACCAGATAACGAATAAATCAGGGCAATGCCTTAAATTCAAATGTCTTCCCATGAATATTCTATATCTTCTGATTCAATCAGCCAGTTTGATGCGTCTTGATAACCAGACCATTCAATTTCATGTATTAACAAATTGTTGCTAGAAATACGGAATTCATCATAGCACCAGTCACTATGCCCTTCTTTTACATTGAAGGCATCAATTTTAAATGAAGTTACATTTCTATATTTTAATTTAATATAACCGTCATGGTATGCACCTAAAAGTTTTACTTCTATATTTGTGCTTCTTTTTTCGTTTCTTTCTCCTTCAGCCGGCTCGACAATAGATATCTTTTCTAACCAAGAGTCATGAGGACATTTATGATTACTAAAATCAAACCACCATGTAGATGTAGCTAATTCATAGGCATTTTTAGGGAATTTTGATTTATTTTCCTCAAGATATTTTCTGTATCTATCTCCAGAAGAGCCAAAAGACGAGTTGTCTCTTTCATTAGCTAATATGTAAACCATATCTCAATTACTCTTCTGTAACATAACACCCGCAAATTGAGCTTTGCGGAAAACAGGCACAAACTCAAAAGAAACCACAAAGCCATAAACTAAAACAAAACTAACCGAGAAACCCTGCTTAGCAAAGTCCAAAATATTGCCCTTGTTATGTATTAATTTTACTACCATCTTCATTTTTTAATCGCCTACCTGAATATACATACCAATGAAGATGTTTTGTAGTTCTGTAGTTTGATAATTCCTTATTCGTTAGCTCATATTTAATAAGCAAATAACTCCTGCAAAGTATCGCATAGCGCCACCTGAGTTTCTTCATCTATAGAACCTAGCTTTTTTATAAGCCTTGTTTTATCCACAGCTCTTATTTGGTCTAGTAGTATTAACCCCTTTTTATTTTTGAATATGCATTCAACCCTGCCTGGAAACTCAAACCCCTTTGTAGTCATTGGGGCAACAAGAACGGTAGAAAGAGCCTTCATTTCATTTGGGGAAATAACAACACATGGTCGGGTTTTGTTTATTTCTTTTCCTTTTGTAGGATTTAAGCTCACAAGCCATACTTCAAAGCGGTTTACTGTAACGACTACCATTCTAAGTCTTCATCTGTAGTCAGTTCAGCATCCAGCCATTCAGTATCAGCTATGCCAACTTCTTGATTAGAAACCGCTACTTCTATCGCTTTTTCCCATCCATCTCTTGGCTTTTTACTCGGAGTGACTAATAACCCTTGATTTACTACCTGTATATCAAGCTCTTTGCCTTCAAGCCGTGCCTGCTGTATCAGGGGCTTAGGTATTCTGATGCCTTGAGAATTACCAATTTTAACTAAATGCGCCATGTCTTGCTCCATTACGAATACGATTTATTGTAATTATAATGTAATTACTCAATTATGCAAAGGATGGACTGCTGAATGGTAGTTATAATATTTGTTTTTAAGTTGAAAAATTAAAAGAGCATAACGAATAAGATTAGATTTAATTTATCTCTGGGTGTATTAGCTTAACCTGGGGAAAATATGTTTTATATTTTGCTAAGTCACGTGTAATTAAAACAAATTCTGAAACTGCTGAATGAGCCCCAATAAAAAAGTCAGGAAGTGGAGAGTTTTTTGTGCCTTTATTTCTTCTATATTGTATGAATGCCTTTCCTGTTAAAAATAAAGCTTCTCGTGGCATTTCAATGACTTTAACTCCTAAAGCAGAGATGGCAGCTTCTAGCTCTTCTATTTTTTTAAATCCTATTGATACTTCAGTATATACAATCGAATTTATATAAAGTGTATTTGTCTGACTATATTTCTCTAAAACAGACTCCGACCATTCAGCCCAATTTTGGTCATTAGTAAATAAATCGAGAAGAACACAAGAGTCAACAAAAACACCATTCATATTGTTTCTCTGGTTAAGCTCATTATTTCATCGGTAGACATTTTTGCTGTTGCAATACCTCTTAACTTTTTAAAATTACCAGTTCTACCAGGTTTATTAGTTTTTACAATATAAAACTTACCATTCTCTTCTTTAAAATCTATTTCTGTTTCG
>JANTHA010000084.1 GCA_024762625.1 Thiotrichaceae bacterium | reverse complement strand
TCGCCCAGGGTTAATAATTGTTTGTTCGTTGTTTGTTTATTGCTTGTTCATTGTTAGTTCATTACTAACTAATCATGGCTAAAACTGCTTATTGGTCGTACTAAGGCGATAATGATGCTCATCCGGGTTTGCATACGTTTACAGGTCGCCCCGCTTAAATAAAAAATTATCAGAATCCTTGTTTTTATCTTTGGGTGGGCCAAGAACATCACCCAGGAAAGGTATACTGGCTCCGTCAGGCTCTTTGGCGTAGCCGTGACAATAAAACTCAAGCTGGTGTTCAGGATTCACCGTGACCATGCCCGCCGCCCTGATGCTACAATCAGATATATCCTGAGCTGTCTTGAATTTGTTGATCGCAACCAGCTTATATTCGCCATTGTTTTTTTCCATTTTGGATAAACGCCAGTAGCCATTGCCGTTGATAATGCCAAGACCTGATTCATCACCTGTGGAATGCACCGTATAGATAGCGCCGGTATCGCACTCGCTTAGCACCGAAAGGTTTTCCGAAAAAATAAATTTTCCTTCCCAGTCTGAGGGAATAGCAACTTGTGAGCTACCCAGAAAATCAAGACCAGTCGCGCTTAATTCATAGAAATGGTTATACCTCGGCCCAGACTGTTGACCGCCGGGCCCTGTGGTAATCAACAAATATTTGCCTTCATCCGTTTTTGCGATGCCTAAGCCGCCGCCGAACAAGGGTTGCTCAATCGTAAAAGAACGTTTCTGGCTTTGATTCGGGCTGTCGATATCCATCAACACAAGCTTCTGTCCGACCTTGTCGGCATACACCAGTTCCTTGCCTAAGATATGCACCCCGCTGGGATGGCTGGCGTCGGTTTTATGCAGGGATGATAGTGATAACTTGCCGCCATTATTTTCAATCACAAACACGCCGCCCTGAGTCCCGCTGCTGTGGCTATGGCTGCCTGCATAAGGGAAACGCGCCGAATTAGTCCGGGTAAAGCCCTGGATATGCTTATCCGGTATATTGAATTCATGCGCATCGCTTTCGGCGCCATCAAATATATCTTTTGGTGTGACTCCATTGGGCGGATAAGGCTGTGGCCAGGTAAACTCCCAGGAAAACGAGCTCCAATGTAACTTGTCTTTTGCATCATTGAACTGCTGTTCAACATCATTGGCGCAATAATTGCAGTCAACGCCATCGCAACTGCTGGCCTGTTCTTCTGTCGCTGGCGGGGGTTCAGTTGCTGGAGGCGGGTTTTGTACGACTTCACCCGAGCCAGGCGATTCTTCAGTAGACGGCGGGGTTTGACTTCCTTCATTATCTGATGGCGCACTCACACTGGAGGAGCTTGAGCTCAGGCAACCCTGAAGCAAGGCCAGGCTTATTATAAATATCAGATTTCTCATGGTTAACTCTGTTTGTTGTTTGTTAAGCGCGCTGTAAACAATATAGCAGTAATATGAATCTTTGCTCAACTTAAAAACGCATAGCAATTTGCATAGCTTCTCAGAAGCCTTTGTTAGTGATCGCAAGAAAATCCGGCGTAAGCTGGCGCTAGTTACGCTCGTGTTGCGTCGCAAAGCTTTGCCGTTGCCTCACAACTTCATACAGGCATATTCCCGTCGCGACAGAAACATTCAAACTGGATACCTGTCCCGCCATTGGAATGGCAATCAATTCATCACAGTGTTCTTCGGTAAGTCGGCGCAGGCCTTTGCCTTCTGCGCCCATGACGATGGCGGTGGGCGCCATGAAATTTTGCGTGTATAGATTAACCCTGGCTTTGTCAGATGCGCCAAAAAACCAGACGCCGAGTTTTTTGATTTTCTCAATGGTGCGCGTCAGATTGGTGACTTGTACAAAAGGTACTGTTTCCGCCGCGCCGGATGCGACTTTGCGCGCCGCCGGGGTTAGGCCAACGGCGTTGTCTTTGGGCGCAATGACGGCGTGTGCGCCTGCGCCTTCCGCCGTGCGCAGACATGCGCCCAGGTTATGCGGGTCGGTGACGCCATCAAGCACCAGCAATAGTGGCGTCTCGTCCAGCTTATCAAGTAGTTTGATTAAATCTTCTTCTGTATAGGAGTCAGGCGCATTGTATTCTGCTACAACGCCCTGGTGCTGGGTCTTGGTCAGCCGGTCGAGCGTTTTCATATCGCTGCGGTGCGCAATCAGTCCGCGTTTTTCTGCATGACGAATCAGATCCATGATGCGCCGGTTGCGCTTGTTCTCGGCAATCCAGACCTGTAAAAGGTTATCGGGATCATTTTTGAGGGCGGATTCAACGGCGTGTATGCCGGTAATCAGGGTTTTCATTGTTGTGGGATGTCCTTCAGAACATATCGCCGGCGACCTGTTTGCCGACATAAATAAATTGTTCAATATACGTTATATCATGATCGTTTTCATGCATTGCAAGATAGAGTTTTTTATAAATGCCGTTTTTTCCAAGTCTGAGTTTTGTTAACGGGTAGCGTTTACTGTAATGCGTTGCAAGCCATTCAGGCAATACGCAGACGCCACGTCCAAGCGCAACCAGTTGGATCATCAAGTCTATTGACTCGATTTCCTTGATAGTGGCCGGATGAACGCCCGCCGGGTTGAGAAAACGAGTCATGATATCCAGGCGTTCCAGTGGAATTGGGAAAGTAATCAGCGTTTCCGTTGCGAGTTGCTCGGGATGCAAGACGCTTGATTTTGCCAGTGGCAGCGTTTCATTGGCTAATAGCACCAGTTCATATGTAACGATGGGCTCGTAAAAAATGCCGGGTTTTTGCACCAGATCAGGGGTGACGAGTAAGTCTATGTGGTGGTTGAGTAGTCCCTCAAGACCGGAAAAGTGAAACTTGTTGACAATGTCTATTTCGATATCGGGCAATTTCTGCAAAAAATCGCTAACAACGCGATTGAGCCACCTGGAGCAGGGATAGCATTCAACACCGATCCGCAGGATTCCCTGGCTACCTTCGTTATAGGCTTTCAATGTTTCTTCGGCTTGCTGAAAGACTGGCAAAACCTGGTGAGCAACTTGTAATAGTAACTCACCAGCGCGGGTCAGTTTCAAGCGTCTACCTTCTTTTTGCCACAGAATAATGTCCAGTTTTTTTTCCAGATAGCGTATCTGATGCGACAAGGCTGACTGGCTCAGGCACAGCGCATTGGCTGCTTCGGTTAGCGTACCGTGCTGATTCAGCGCTTGCAGGATTCTGAGGTGGCTTCGCTCAATCATGACAAATATTCATGGTTAATAAAAAAACCATCACTATATCTCAATATAAGAGCTGAATACAATGTTTTCCCTGATTAAGCCTGCCATCCTGGCGGGGATAGAAAATCATGAATAATATTAAGGAGACCATCGTGGTAAAAACGCATAACCTGGGTTTTCCCCGTATAGGGGAAAAACGCCAATTAAAATTTGCACTAGAAAAATATTGGCGCGGCGAAGCATCGCAAGCCGATCTTGAGCAGACAGGGAAAGAACTACGTCGGCGAAATTGGCGTCATCAATCTCACCTTGATTATATGCCTATTGGAGACTTTTCATTTTATGATCAGGTGCTGGACGCCAGTTTTATGCTGGGCAATATTCCGTCGCGGATTGCTGATCTGGGGGGAGCTGAGTTGGATCATTACTTTCGCACGGCGCGCGGGCGTTCAGCTGCCGATGAGCCCGCCTGCTCCTGCGTTAGCGCAGGCGAAATGACTAAATGGTTTGACACCAATTATCATTACATTGTGCCCGAATTCGATAATGATAGCTGTTTTGAGCTAAACGCGGAACGTTTGCTTTCCCAGCTTGAAGAAGCAAGAGCCTTCTCAAGTGAATCGCAGGACTCGCAGCCCAAACCGGTCATCATCGGGCCGGTAAGCTATTTATGGCTGGGCAAGGCAAGGGATGGTTCCAATAAGCTGGATCTACTGGATAAATTATTGCCAGTGTATGGAAAACTGCTGGAGCAGTTGGCGCAGGTCGGAGTTGAATGGGTGCAACTGGACGAGCCGCTGCTGGCGACTGAACTTTCCAGCGAATGGCGCCACGCCCTGCGCAAGGCCTATTTTATATTGCAAAGCGCCGCGCCATTGAAGATTTTACTTGCCACTTATTTTGGTGAACTCCAGGAAAACCTGCAGCTGGCTTGTGAATTGCCGGTAAATGGCTTCCATCTGGATGCGGTCTCCGCGAGGAGCGAAGTGCTCAAGCTGATCGACTGGCTACCGTCTCACAGGGTGGTTTCGCTAGGAGTAATCAATGGCCGCAATATCTGGAAAACCGATCTGCAAGCACAGCTTGATTGGTTGGAGCCGATACATGAACGATTGCAGGGGCGTCTCTGGCTTGCGCCTTCCTGTTCGTTACTGCATGTGCCAGTTGATCTTGACAGCGAGGATTCGCTTGATCCCGAAATTAAATCCTGGCTGGCTTTTGCGCTGCAAAAATTACAGGAGTTGGAAACGCTTGCAATAGCGTTGAATCACGGGCGCGAATCAGTTGCTGCGGAGCTGGCTGAAAATAGCGCAGCAATTGCCGCGAGGAGAAAATCCATGCGCGTCCATGATCAGGAAGTAAAACAACGGATCAATAACCTGGAGGGCTCGCTTGAGAAACGCTGTTCGGCGCATACGGCGCGTGCCGATCTTCAAAAGAGGCGCTTTGACTTGCCGCTGTTTCCAACCTCGACTATTGGCTCGTTCCCGCAAACAAGCGAAATTCGCAGGGCGCGCCGTGATTTCCGTGAGGGCGAACTGACTGAAGATGAATATCGCGCCATCATGCAGGACGAAATTAAACGCTGTGTAAAAGAGCAGGAACAGCTTGGGCTGGATGTATTGGTGCATGGCGAGCCTGAGCGTAATGACATGGTGGAATATTTCGGAGAGCAACTGAATGGCTATGCCTTTAGTCGTTTTGGCTGGGTGCAATCCTACGGTTCGCGTTGTGTTAAGCCGCCTATTCTGTATGGCGACATTTCAAGACCGGAGCCAATGACAGTTGAATGGGCCAGATTTGCACAATCATTAACCAGTAAACCGATGAAAGGCATGCTGACCGGTCCGGTTACCATGCTGAACTGGTCATTTGTGCGCGACGACCAAGCGCGTTCTGAAACCTGCTTGCAACTGGCTCTGGCGATTCGTGATGAAGTGCTTGATCTGGAACAGGCGGGCATCTCGATCATCCAGATTGATGAAGCCGCGTTGCGCGAAGGTTTGCCTTTGCGTAAATCACAATGGAAAGACTATCTGGACTGGGCAATTCGCGCCTTTAGGATCAGCGCCAATGGCGTCGCAGATAAAACCCAAATCCATACGCATATGTGTTATTCAGAATTCAATGACATTATTGAAGCCATTGCCGACATGGATGCAGATGTGATAACCATTGAAACATCGCGTTCCGATATGGAGTTGCTGGATGTATTCGACAGTTTTCAGTATCCCAATGAAATTGGCCCCGGCGTTTATGATATTCATTCGCCCAATTTGCCTAGCGTTGAATCCATGATTGAGCTAATGCAAAAAGCATGTGAACGTATTCCTGCGGAGCGGCTCTGGGTTAACCCGGATTGTGGTTTGAAAACCCGTAGCTGGGAAGAAGTGCGCCCCGCCTTGGCTAATATGGTCGCTGCGAGCCGTCAATTATCAGAGAGATACACGAACTTATAAACTGTAAGGTCATAAGCCTGATGAGAGGAAGTCTGGTCAGGCTTATGACGGCGTCTTCATAATTGGCGCAACATAATTGGACGCCATGTTATTTTTTCTTGTGTCCTTTTTTTCTTGAGGTGGTTTTCTTACGTGGCTTTCGCGATTTGCGTGCTGGCCGCTCATTGCTTTCATCCAGCGCCTCCGGCAGTACAAAATCAATTTTTCGTTCATCCAGGTCAACCCGTGCGACCACGACTTCGATAGGGTCGCCGAGTCGATAGGTTTTGCCGGAATTTTCGCCTTTCATCATGTGGCGTGCGGCGTCAAAGTGATAATAATCGCTTTTCAGTGAGGTGACATGCACCAGTCCTTCAACGTAAATGTCGTTGAGTTCTACAAACAGGCCAAAGCTGGTAACGGTGGAGATAATGCCTGGGAAGGTTTCGCCGATTTTATCCAGCATGTATTCGGCTTTTAGCCAGGCGAGTACATCACGGGTGGCGTCATCGGCGCGTTGTTCGCACATCGAACAATGCTCGCCGAGCGCTTTCATCTGTGTGTAATCGTAGGCATAGCCTTTCGGTGATTTGTGTTCCAGAATATAGCCGATCGCGCGATGCACAAGAAGATCGGGATAGCGGCGGATTGGCGATGTGAAATGCGCATAGTCTTTTTGAGCGAGTCCGAAATGCCGGGTTTTTTCGGGGTGTTCGCGATCAACCGGCGCATAGCAGGCGCGGCTCATGGAGCGCAGCAGCACGGTCTGGATCAGGTGCGCATCCGGGCGACCCTTAACGCTGTTGAGCAATTCGGCATAGTCCTTTGGCGTTGGCTGGTCGCCGCCGCCGAGGCTCAGCCCTAGACCGGAGAGGAATTCATGCACCTTGGCGAGTTTTTCGGCGTCCGGACCGGCATGTACGCGGTGTAATGCGGGAATTTTGTGCTTCTTTAGAAAGCGCGCGGCGCATACGTTCGCCATGATCATGCACTCTTCGATCAGTTTGTGCGCATCATTGCGTTCGGTTGGTTTGATCGCCTCGATTTTTCGGTTTTCTCCGAAAATAATCTGTGTTTCCTGCGTGTCAAAGTCAATGGAGCCACGTTTGTCGCGCGCTTTGCGCAGAATTTTGTAGAGCTTGTAGAGGTCGTCGAGATGATCAACAATGTGCGCATATTCCTTGCGCAACTCCTTATCCTTATCGACCACCATGGCGGCCATCTTGTCATAAGTGAGACGCGCAGCCGAATGCATTACGGCGCGTTTGAAGCGGTAACGGATGACCTCGCCATGCGGATCAATGGTGGTTTCACAGACCATGCAAAGGCGGTCTACATCCGGGTTTAGCGAGCACAAGCCGTTGGAAAGCTTTTCCGGCAACATGGGTATGACTTCTTCCGGAAAGTACACCGAGGTTCCACGTTTCCAGGCTTCTTCATCCAGCGCGGAGCCAATCGGCACATAATGCGAAACATCGGCTATTGCAACGGTTAGTTTCCAATTGCCATCCTTGTCCTGTTCACAATAGACAGCGTCGTCAAAATCGCGCGAATCCGCGCCATCAATGGTTACGAGCGGCAGTTTGCGAAGATCGCTGCGACCCTGTTTGTCGCTTTCTGAAAGCTGATCATCAAGCGCTGCGTTCTCTTTAATGACGTCTTCCGGCCAGACGTGGGGCAGATCGTGTGAGCGCAACGCAATATCGATTTCCATGCCCGGCGCCATATGATCGCCGAGTGTTTCGATAATCTTGCCGATGGGCTGGTGTCGGCTGGTTGGATATTCAATTATTCGCACCACAACGATCTGGCCGTCTTTGGCGTCGCCGCTGTTTTCCGGAGGGATGATAATATCCTGAGTGATGCGCGCATTGTCTGGCGTAACAAAACCCATTCCACCTTCTACGAAATAGCGTCCTACGATGGTTTCCGTACTGTGTTCCAGTACTTCCACAATGGCGCCTTCGCGACGTCCGCGGCGGTCTATGCCGGTTACGCTGGCAAGCACGCGGTCGCCATGCAGCACCTTGCGCATTTGTTTGCCATGCAGGTATAAGTCTTCACTGCCGTCTTCGGTAATCAGAAAGCCGAAGCCATCGGGGTGTCCCATGACGCGTCCGCTAATCAGGTCGGCTTTGGCGACTGGAACGTATTTTTTACTGCGGTTGAACAGAATCTGGCCGTCGCGCTCCATGGCGCGCAGGCGGTATTTCATTGCATCCAGGTCTTGAGCTTCGCTCAAGCCAAGTTTATCCGCCAGTTCGCGAAAGCCAATCGGTTTACCGTTTTTTTCCATGACTTCGAGAATTAGCTCGCGGCTGGGAATAGGGCGACCGTATTTTTTGGCTTCGCGCGCTTTATGTGGGTCTTTGTATTTCAATGTCTTGCTGTTTCTTGTTTGTTTGAGAGGTGGCGTATTCTACGCTATTTAAAAGGAAAAAGGACTTTATTGTGATAACAACCGCGTCAATCCGCCGATGTTGTCATTTTCTTTTCCGAACATCAGTGATATCCAGAACGATATTTAAGCGTATATTTAGCAAATAGCAGTTGCTGTGGTCATAATAATAGTAGTTATATTAGTCATTGTAGTTATTGAACAAAATCATGTTTAAATTGTCTTGAAAACAGGACGATTGATATAATTCAATGTGTTCCACGAAAATAAGTTATAATTTGTACTGGCTTTAAAAATAAAAAGTACTCTGAGAAACGAAACCTATATTTACGATTAAGGAGAATGTAATGACTAAATTATTTAAAACGGCGTCTTTGTTGGCAATTGGATTAACGATGGCGGCCAGTTCTA
>JANTHA010000083.1 GCA_024762625.1 Thiotrichaceae bacterium | reverse complement strand
CGGGCAGTTAGTTCAAAAGGATGTCACCTATCTCTCAGCGGTTATTTTAGGTCTTTTCCTGATGATTAGCCTGTATCTGGGTTTTGCAGCCTGGGCTTTATCCCGCCAATTCCGTTTTGCATCTCATGTAAATCATTATGAGAACGCGTCTGGAAGCCTGTCGCATGACTATCTGAACTTATTAGAAATACAGCGTCAGCAAGCCAGCCAGGAGTCGGAGCCTCTGCTGGCGCGTTTAGTCGAGCAGGTTCACCGGGGACACGCCACCGGATGGTTTTTTTCTGATTTGCTGATGCGGCTGGGTTTGATTGGCACTGTTATCGGTTTCGTCATCATGCTGGGAAGCGTCTATCAGCTTAAGGAAAATGATGTGCAGGCTTTGCAACAATTGCTGGGCACCATGGGTAGCGGTATGCAAGTTGCGCTCTATACAACCTTGACGGGACTGGGTACGGCCATACTGCTTAGCATCCAGTGTCAATGGCTGGATTATTGTGCGGATGGGCTAGTGTCCAGAATAATCAAGTTAGGCGTTAAAACGCCGCAACTTGATTCACAGGTCTGAATGGGTGGCGAGTTCCTATAAACGCACGGCGAAAATCCCCAGGGCGGATCCGTTTATTGACCTGCTTTTTAATACCTTGCTGGGCTTCAGTTTTTTGTTTCTGGTGAGTCTTTTGTTTATTAACCCCAAAGCGGATCAGGCGAAAGTGGATAAGCAGGCTGAATACATTATTACAGCAACCTGGCCAAAAAATCTGGCGGATGACGTTGATCTCTGGATGCGTTCGCCTGTCGGGCACACGGTGTCTTATCTCGCCAAGGAGGCGGGCTGGCTGAATCTGGAGCGCGATGACCGGGGAGAGCTTAATGATGCGCTGGAGATTGATGGTAAAAAAGAAGTCCACCCGATAAATCAGGAGATCATCACTATTCGCAAACGACAAGCAGGCGAATATATCGTCAATTTGTATTATTACACTGCAAAATCCAGAAAGCCGGTGCCAGTGGATATCCGCATTGACCGCATCAATCCGAAATATGAAATTGTTTACAGAAAAACCATTGAATTAAAGAATCAGGATGAGGAAGTCACCGCTGTGCGTTTTACCGTCGAGGAAGATGGCAGTGTCGGTAATATCAATCAACTGCCCGCCACACTGACGCCCTATGCGCTGGATCATATTCCTTCTCTATTGCCGGACGCCATGTGGGGTAAACCCGAATGAACGCCAGTTTTATACTGCTTAGTTTGAGTTATGTTTTACTCACCGCCTTGGTGGCGGCGCTGTTTTTTTTAAAGACTCTCAAGACTAGTCGCAAACTGCTTATTATATCGTTATTGCCGTTGGTTTATTTTTTCCACTGGCAGGCCTTGCAGGAAACGCGCGGCTGGCCATCCCCCAAAACCCTGCCAACTCAGTTTGAGCTGCTTGGCGCGGATGTTGTTGAGCCTGATAAACTTAAAAAAGTTAAAGGAAACATCCATCTTTGGATCAGACCAAAGGAAAAAGACGCGCCGCGGGCGTACATCCTGCCCTACAGTCGCGACTTGCATAAACGACTGTTTGAAGCCCGAAAACGAATAAGGCAAGGACGGACTCAGCTCGGTCTGCTGACAGCGAGCGGTTCACGCGAGGGCGGCGCCGATATTGGCGGCGGTATGAAGCTGGCCTTTAGAAACGCGCCGCGTAAACGCTTGCCGCCCAAGTCTTCAACCATGTTTGTCGAGTAAATGCAGAGCTGATTTAGGGTTGATATAGAGTAGATTTGGTTTAACTCGATATAATTCGAAAAAGCGCAGATTGCCCTTTGCGAATAAACGTATAAGCAAAAAAGAAATGTGGAATCTGTGCTCTGGTGGAGAAGCGGCAATACTGAACGATTGCAAATGACAGAACATAAGCCACCCCAAACGACAAGGCAAATCGCCAACAGGTGAGTTGAGAACGTTTAGCTGTCCAGAACTCGCCCAGGCTCATCCTGCTTCAGGTAGGCCAGTTCGGCGTCGCTCAGCTCAACTTCATCATAACCGTTGATCATGGGCTTGATGTGCTCAATGGTGGAATGCCCGGTGGTAAGCAGATACACATGGATGATAATGAATGCGGCGATGGCGAATGCGACAGCCGTATGGATGACCGCTACCCATTCCAGCGATCCGGCGGTGAGCGCGCCCTGTCCCCAGAAGCCGTAGAGCAGGTAGGCGAAACCTGAAATCCAGATCAGTGGAAACAGAAACAGCTTGAGTCCCAGATAGGAAAGCGCCTGCAAGGGGTTGTGCTTGTGCCAGAAGCGTTTGCGATAGGGGTGTTCCTCGCCTTTGAAAATACCATAGGCGTAGTAACGCGCCACCTTGAACAGCCCATTGGTGGTTGGCAGGTAATGCCGCCAGTTGCCGGTGGTCAGGTGCCAGAATATCGCAAACACCCAGAGCACGATGAGGGAGAGCGCCGCAATCACATGCATCCAGACCATGCCTTCAAAATCCATTAACTGATGAAAACCATGGATGCCTGCGCCGGAAAACAGCAGGATGAAAATCAGCGTCGCCTGTGTCCAGTGCCAGAAGCGTTCGAAACGGGAAAAGACTTTGACTTTGTGTAGACCGGCGGTTCTTGTTGTTGTCGAGTCATTGGTCGCGTTTTTGGCTGTTGTTGTATTCATTTTGTTTTCCTCCGCCTGGCGAGAATTATCCGTAATGCGCCATGGCCCAGTACGCCCAGTAAGGTACCCAGCACCGCCAGTATGCCGATCATATCAACCCATTTATTATGGTCGCGCCCTGGCATGTAGAAACCGCCAAGACCTTCAAGGCGGCCTTTTCTGGCGTGGCATTCCTTGCATGCGAGCGCTTTTTCCTTGGGCGTCACCATATGGGTAATCGGCCAGTAGGAGTAGGTTTTGACAAAATCATACTCGCCGCTGTAGGGCAGTTTAAAATCTTCCATGCCATGTTTAATGGCGCGCGCATAGTCATAATTTCCCCAGAATGCGTCCTTGTCGTCCCCCCACAGATGCATATAAACCAGCGTGTTGTTGCCTTTGTCATACGGCTGTATGGTTTCCATGCGCTTGAATGGCCAGATGCGCGAGTCAGGATCATCCGGGCCGCCTTCGAGATGATTGATTTCCACGGGTCTGGATGGGTCGAATTTGTCGTGCACCGTGAGGTATTTTTCCTTGCCGTTGAACCAGATGTATCTGGGTATAACATTTTCGGCATATTTGAAATTACCCTTGATCGATTTATAGGTATGGCGCGGCTCGCCATTTCCCTGAATATAGCCTTCTTCACGGTAACCTTCGCCGTTTTTGAGCTTGCCTGCCGTACGCCAGTCCCAGTGTGTTTTGGTGGCGACGCCGCCGGTTGCGTAGGCGGGGATATGGCAGCTTTGACAGGCGACGCGATCAGTATGGTCATTCAGTTTTATTCCCATGAGCGAGGCGGGGTGGGGCTGCTGGCCGTGGCAACTTTCACAGGTTGATGTCTGGCGCGGCATGCCGGGTTTGCTTTTACCCTGGGTATCCTTGGCAATGGGTTCATATCGGCTGCCGGCCCATTCGTGGCCTTCGCCAACGTGGCAAATCACACAGGAGAAATTGCCGCCATCGGTTCCCATATGGACATCGATTTCCTTGCTGGGTTTGAACAGTGCGGATGATAAATCGCCATGTTTTACGTTGTCTCCGCCGCCGCCGTAGAAATGACAGGCGCCACAGTTGTTGCGTCCCGGTAGAGTGACGTTTTGTGCGGTTCTAGTCCAGTCGATTGGGTCTTTTCCTTCAAACATCACCGCGCAGGCCTTATTCCCCCTGCTGGGCGGTAATTTATAATATTTTCCGGTGGAATCGTGGCATACCAGGCAGTCGATATTTTCTTCATTGCTGAAGTCGTAGGTGCGTGAATCTGTCAAGCCATAGCCTGCATGACACTGGGCGCACATGCCTTCATTGCCCGCCGCATTGGTGCAGAAGTTGTTGACCAGTACGCTTTTACCCAGATCCTGCCCGCTTTTGCTATGGTATTTCCAGGTCCAGTGTTTATTTTTGACAAACTGATGACCAGCCTTGTTATGGCATTTCAGGCAGGCGCGGGTGACTTCCGGACCACTTGAAAACGGCCCTTGCAATTCTTCCAGTTTGGAATGGTCTGTGGTTGATTTGTTTTCTTTTTTGGGGCTAAGGCTGGTTACGGATTTGTCAACCGGGCGCGGTTTGGCCGTCATATCGTATTCATTGATGCCCGATTCTATCTTATTGGCGGGTATCCCAGTTTTTTCGGATGTCGCCGCCGGATTTTCAGCGTGTAGCTGCAATGGACTGAAAAATAAAATACCTAGGCAATAAAGCCATGCCCAGCCCCATTTTGCTCTGCTTGATAATCTAATCACAAGGTCGCCCTCGAATCCGTTAGCTATGATTGCTTGCGATTCTATTTTTTCGATTTTTGACATTCATTAATCTAGATTAGTCATGAATAAGAAAATAAGACTAGTTGCCTTTTTCATGACATAGGGCATATTTTTGGCTGAATGAATGGGGTTTTTAAGTCATGATTTGGGTCAAATCATTCACGGAAGCGTTCAGCTTTTGAAGCGCTTTGCTGTCTATTGCGCTATGCTTGGAGCATGATAATGAATAAAAGAATACCTGCTCTCACGGCCATTTTTTTAACGCTGTTTTGCTGTGGGTTTGCGGGTCAGGCGTTTGCTGAAAACAAGTCTGCGGCGCGCTACAAAGACTGGATTCAGCAGATGAAGTCTGCGCCCAGAGGTCCTTTTGACGGCATCCGCTGGTTTTGTAAAAACGGAACAGTGTTGCCAGCCAGGGATTACACTTGCAGCGCCCGCGACCAGGGGGTTCAACATGGACACTGGAGCGCCAGAACCCGGCAGATTCGGGCTGTGGGATACCGCATCGCCACCGTGTTTGCGGATAATGTGTTTGCAGGCAAGGATGGCAAACGCCTGTTGCGTTCGCGTCAATGGCGCGAAGCTCTCGGGCAGATATTGCTGGAACGTTTTTTGATCGGTTTTGATGATGGCTGGATTTTTCGCAAGGCGCGTTTTTATCGCGGCGCTTTGCAGGTCGAGGATGAGGCGCGAGGCGCAAAAAAATTCCTGGCTGACCTGTCTTACAAGCTTGGAGTTAACACCAGCAAGAATAACCAGGACTATCTGCTGATGCGTGAAGCCTATCGCCTGTTTCCCAGGCAACGCAAATCAGCCAGCGTCGCCAGTGTGCGCAATCTCACCACTAAAATTGCAGCGCGCGATCCCGCCTTTTTGCCTATTCGCACCAAGATTCATAATTTGCCGGATAAGTCGGACGCCCGACGGGTGCGCGTTTATGCTAATGAAAAAGGCAAGGCGTCTTTAAAAAAAGAATATCAAAAACTGTCGCGTCAAATTGACAGGGTCTACGCAGCCCCCGATATTAGCCGGGAGATTAAACGTTTCGCCAGAACGCTGGGCGCAGGCGACTTGAAAACAAAACTGAATAAAGCGGTTGTCTCATTAAACGCTGAAAAAAATGATGAAGCCCGTCTGCTCCAGAGCGCCGCTTTACTCAGTGAATTACGCGAATCCTATGCGCGCTTTCGCACCAGCTATACTCGCCTGATGGCGCTTGATTTAAGCAACAGGCTGGAACAGGAGGTTTTCAAGACGGCCAATAAACTGGCGCGTCGTTCAAAACACGCAAGCAGAACCCGGAATCTCAAATGGCTCAAAGCGCTGGGTGAGGCGACCTATGGAAGCGGTCTGATTTCGCAGCGGGAATGGAAGGCGTTTCATCACAGCATGACTCAATTGCAAAAGCCCAATATTGCGCTGGGCGAATACCGCAAGGAGTTGCGTTATCTGAACCGCGCGCCGGGCTGGGCCAGTCACTGGCTTAAATTTCATTTTGCGACGGCCGAAAACAGGTTTTCGCGGATTGAGCCGCGCACGCATCAGTTTATACCGGATCGTCTCCGAAGCAGTCCGTTGCTGGCCTATGGCTTGATTCTGGATCAGCTTTCCAGGGATGCAAACAAGTTGTCAGGCGTGCAGCATGAACTGTTTGGTAAAAGCATTGGCGCTGGTTTGCGCTCGCTGAATCCCGGCATGGCGCGCGGCGTGTTGCGTTTCGCCGATCAGCCGGATCGGCTGGTTCACGCAAAATTGGATAAACACAGCATAGTTTTACTGCCTGAAACAACCGCTGAACTGACGCCTGTGGCGGGTATTCTGACCAAGGGAGAGGGTAATGCGCTATCTCATGTGCAGCTGCTGGCGGGCAATCTGGGTATTCCGAATGTGGTGATATCCAACAATTTACAGAATGTACTTGAACCGCAAAAAGACAAGATGGTGGTACTCGCGGTCAGCCCCGGCGGCGTGGTGCAACTGGAAGCCGATAGCGATAAATGGCATCAATATTTCAGTCGCCAGATCACGCCACAATCCGGCGATATTGCAGCAGATGAAACGATTAAACCGGATCTGGAGAAACTGAATCTTAAAGAACGCAGGCTGCTTTCACTAGCGGATTTACGCGCTACCGACGCTGGCCGCATAGCCGGGCCTAAAGCAGCAAACCTGGGCGAGCTGAAATATCATTTTCCTGAAGCGGTAACCTCTGGTCTGGTGATCCCGTTTGGGGTGTTTCGCGAGTATTTGAACCAGCCCTATCGCATCGCAGCAAGTGAAACCGCAGCGCACAAGGACTCAGACGATGGCGGCAAAGCAGGGCAAACGGTGTTTGAATGGATGCAGCAAGAATATCAGCGAATTCGTCAGCTCCCCGCATCAGAAAGACAGGAGGCGGCGCGAAAGCTACAGGATCGGCTGCGTAGCTGGATACTCAAAACCAGTCCTGGCCGCCAATTCAGGAAACAACTGGCGAAGCGCCTTGACGAGGTTTTCGGCAAGGATGGCTCCTATGCGGTGTTTGTGCGCAGCGACACCAATGTCGAGGATCTGCCGGGGTTTACCGGGGCGGGTCTGAATCTCACGGTTCCCAACGTCAAGGGCTTCAAGAATATTGTCAAGGCGATACAGCAGGTCTGGGCTTCGCCTTTTACAGCGCGCGCATTTGCCTGGCGGCAGCAGCGTATGAGTCATCCTGAACATGTTTATCCATCGGTATTATTGTTAAAAAGCGTGCCGGTGGATAAATCGGGCGTGATGCTGACTCTGGATACTGAAACAGGAAAACAGGGAATGCTGACCATTGCGGTTAATCATGGCATTGGCGGCGCAGTGCAGGGGCAGTCTGCGGAAGAGCTTTCCATTGACCCTGAGACGGGAACGATTCGTTTGCTGGCCGATGCGACTGCATCAGAAAAAAGAGTGCTCGACCGCAAAGGCGGTTTAATAAAAAAGCAGTTAACGCCTGATGGTCGGGTGCTGAATGATGCCGAAATAAAACAGCTGATTGAATTTGCCGGGCAACTGGATCAAAAATTTCCCCAGTTTGGCGAAAACGGAGAAAAGACGGCGGCCGATGTCGAGTTTGGTTTTAAAAATGGCAAACTGGTGTTGTTTCAGGTGCGTCCTTTTTTGCAAAACAGGCGGGTGAAAAAAAACCACTATCTGAACCTGCTGGATCAGGCGCTGAACAAGAGTACGGATATTTCTGTTGACATGAATGAGGCTCCCAGCTCATGAAAATAAACATTATGCTTAAGACAATGATTGCGGCGTTTGTTGCTGTTATTTCGATTCAGCTTGTCCAGGCCTATCCTCTGGATGGCGCTAAATATACGGGCATCCAGCGACTGGAAGGATATCGCTTGGGACAGTTGGGCAAGGCGCGTTCGCGAAAACTGCCATCTGGCGCATTGTTGAATATGGATCAGGTGACGCCGCGATTATTGAACGCCAGAGGCTTGCAGATACCGCCTGTTGACCAGAAATTCACGGCTGAAATCAGAAAGTTGTTACGCTCGTCATCCTACGGAATCGCCGTACTGGATTTGACTGATCCGAATCATCCTGTTTATGCAGAACACAATGCGACGCGTCATTTCAATCCGGGCAGTGTGGGAAAACTGGCGGTTGCGATGGGGGTATTCAACGCGCTGAAAGAGATTTATCCAGATGATATTGCAGCGCGCGAGCGAGTATTAAGAACCGCGCAGGTGACTGCGGATGGCTTTATTATCCATGACTCGCATTCGGTGCCTTTCTGGCGGCCAGAGCAAAAGCGCATCCAGAAACGCCGTTTGCATATTGGCGATACCGCCAGCCTGTGGACTTATCTGGACTGGATGCTTTCGCCGAGTTCGAATGCAGCGGCTTCCATGGTGATGAAGCATTTGATGCTGCTGAAAAAATTCGGTCGCGAGTACCCGGTTTCCAAAGCGCAGCAGGACGCCTTTTTCAGAGGGTCGCGCAAGGAGTTGAGCGCCATATTACGCGCCGGACTCGACGATGGCGTACGCGCGGGC
>JANTHA010000082.1 GCA_024762625.1 Thiotrichaceae bacterium | reverse complement strand
TTGCTTACCGGGTTATCAACGAGACAGATACTGAAAAACAACTGCATGTCCTGATTGACGCCTGTGTACAACTGGATTCTGAGGAGTCCATTGAAACTGCCCTGGTGATATTCCCCCATGGACTGGAAAATTTTGATGAATATCTTGATTTTCTGGCGCTAGCCAACGCCTTGTTGAAACGCATGAGCTATGAGGGCGTTTATCAACTGGCCAGTTTTCACCCGGAATACTGTTTCGAAGGCGCAAATACTGATGAACCAGAAAACTACACCAACCGTTCGCCCTACCCCATGCTGCACCTGATACGGGAGTCTAGTCTGGAAAAAGCCTTACAACATTATCCTGACCCTGAACAGATACCTGTAAGAAATATGGATTACCTGCAACGCATGGGACTAATCAAAGCACGCAGTTTTCTATCGCAATGTCTTGAAACGAAATTTTCTTAACTCATTCAAAAATTAGTCTACACTTGTAGTCATCTCCACTATCATTATTATTTTAATAAAAGGAAAACCAGATGAAAAACACAATTAAATTCATGGCCTTAGTCATTATTCCGGGATCGTTATTTTTCCAGCAGGCAATTGCCGAAGAAGACAAGGCATTGACTGTATCAATCAAACGACTGTCTGCGGAAGCTGCGCTCAAGGTTGCCGAATCAGCCATGCTGGAATGCCGCAAACAGGGGTATCAAGTAACCGCCACCGTGGTCGATAAAAGCGGCCATATTCAGGCGGTTGCGCGGGACACGCTTGCACCGCCGGTTTCCATCGGCATCAGCAAGGAGAAAGCCTATACCGCCGTCAATTTTAGCGCTGACACATCAAGCATGGCGTCCCGCCAGAATACCGCCATTGGCAATTTTGACGGCGTTCTCATGTCTCCAGGCGGCGTAAACATCAATATCGCAGGGACTATTTACGGCGCAGTCGGCGTGAGCGGCGCACCGTCCGGCGAAACCGATGAGGCCTGCGCAAAAGCAGGCGTTGCGGCTGTTGCCGAAGAGCTGGAAATGGCTGATTAAACAGCTAAATTAAACTGCCAAATCAAACTGCTATATCAACAATTAAATCGTCACTGACTCACTGATCAGGAACCCTGCCGCGCAAAGCCTTGGTTTGACTGCGTTGCGTTTTCTTTTCAAGCCGTTTCATTCTGGAGGCTTTGCTGGGTCTGGTCGCTCGTCTGGTCTTGCGCACGACTGAGACGCTTTTTATCAACGCCTGCAATCGGGACAGCGCATCCGCCCGGTTCTTTTCCTGAGTCCGGTATTTTTGCGCCTTGATCACCACCACGCCGTCCTTATTAATGCGTTTATCGTTAAGCGCCAATAGACGTTCTTTGTAAAATTCAGGTAATGACGAGGCCTTGATATCAAAACGCAAATGAATCGCGGATGATACCTTATTCACATTCTGGCCGCCCGCGCCTTGCGCCCGGATGGCCGATAATTCTATTTCGGTATCCGGGATGGAAACCTGACTTGATATTTCAAGCGGCATCGCGTAAACCAGAAATTAAATGGCGATAATCAAGGAACAGATAATTGGCGGGCCTGTAGAGTCGTCTATCGCCATTATCACAGACCAGAATAAGCCGCGTTTCGCCATTGATGGTTACTGGCGCAATCCCTTCTATATTATTGATCGTCTTTAGATCCGGCAGCTCGATCGCCCTGGGTTTATGGTTTTTATCCCCATCCCAGAAAGACAACTGGGAATATTTGGCATTATTATGATCGCTAACATAAATTTCATTGGTGATCAGATAACCATTGAGTATTTTATCGTAACTCATGGCGCGAATACCGCTGCCTTGAAGATCAAGTAAAACCGCTTGTCTGGAAACAACCGGAATTTCCTTATTCTTGAAAACACCAATGGGATTAGTCAGTAACAAGATGACGGACTTGCCATTAATGAGCGGATTACGCAGTCCGATCATCAGCCTGTTATTTGCATCAAAACTGAGCGCTTCAATATTCAGATTGTACAAGCCGCCTTTGCCCTGTTTATCAACGCGGCCCAGCACGCCGGATGCTTCAATGGCGTCGTATAAATTCGTCAAAATGCCGGGATCGACAATTTTATTACCCTTGATTTTGAAGCGAACCAGCAATTCCCTGTCTGCTCTACGCTTCCCCTTTTTATTGCGTTTATGCGATGTCGCCGCATAAAGGTAACCATCAGGACCGCTTGTTATTGCTTCCAGATCATCCAGCTTGCGGCCAAAGGCGATGCGCAACATGACGCCCAGCGATTTATTTTCAGACAGATTTGTAGCTTGCCTGGTGTTTTGAAAAGTGTTGTGAATAGCGTTTTGATTGATATTCAAAATATGAATCGGAAATTCCGGCTCATCTTCAATGATCGCCAGTCGTCCATCGGGTAATTGTTGTACGCCGGATGGTTCGTAAATTTTGTCAAACGTTAACATTTCGCTGTTTGCCGATACCGGTTTGGCCGCCTGCCCCTGTTGATTCGGATAAAAATGCTGTACCGATTTGATGCCGACAAAAACCAGTATGGATAAAATAAGTCCCCAGCGGAACACCGTATATGAATAACGCAAACTGGCGAATTTTTTATTGGCCATAATCCCCAGCCAGTAAAGCTGATCGCTCATTTTTTCATAAACTTTATCCGGGTTATGGATTAGCTCGTTCATGTATTCGATATACTTTTCCTTGGGAAGCGATGCAAAATCATCAAAAATCAATATATTTGACGTATCCTGGCTAAAGCGTTTTTCTGGAAGTTTTACATAATTTTTAAAGTCCCGAAGACTCGCCTTCCCTTTTAACACATCGCGCAGGCAACAAAATACGCGCGTATGAGCCGGCGCTGGCGAAGGTGAAGCGGCGGACAATGCAAAATAAATCGAAATCGCCGAGGTAATCAACAGCAAAATAGCGGGCAACAATAATTCTGGCGAATTGGCGTAAATGAAACCACCGGTGACCATCAGGATGGAAACAATCACGCCATTTAACGAAATCATGATATTCGCCTTGGTCGCCGCCAGTGAAATCATATCCAGTTGCGCGCGGTAGGCGTTGCGAAACATGGTTTCAACGCTTTTTGCCGAGGCGGATGAGACCGTTTTTTTCTTTTGGCTTTTTTTGGTTTTTATTTTCCGACTCCTTTCAGATTTTAATTTATACAAGCATTGTAACTCATTCTGGCTTATTACGTGACTCGCCTAGTCGTTTTCCAGATCTGGATAAACCTGGACTGAGCCGCGACAGTTTTTTTAATTCCGTTTTTTTTAATTCTGTGCTGGATAACAGCGGCGCTGAGTCGGAAGAACCGGATAGCCTGTTTTTATTTTCTCTTCTCCCTCGGTACAAATAACCGCCAAGCGCGCCACCCGCCGTCGTCAGGGTAACAACGCCCAGGGTCAAAAACTGGGTAAGCAGCATGAGTGCGCCAAGCCCCATCACGCCAGCCAGCGCGACGCCTACTTTAAAATTGGCCTTGCCATGCGCAATCCTGGCTTCCTTTGAGATTTGTTGCTGGGTTTTCTTGACCAGGCGTGTTTTGGCGCGCTCGGCATTGATTTGTATTTTTTCACGTTCGCGCGCATGTTCTTCTTTCAGCGAGTTAAGTTCATCCTTGCTTTTATGTCTGGCAATGGATGCAAACCAGAATGCGGCAAAACAGCCAACAACAAACAAGGGAATAATCAGCCGCAACCAACCCGCGCCATGCAGATTTTCAGGAGCCAGCAAAACAAGCACAACCGTAGCAAGTTGAATAATCAGTATTCCCGGTAAAAAACGTAGCATTTTGTTACTTTATTTGAATCCAGTTTCTATATAATAGCGTACTCATTGATCAAAGTACGAGTTCTCATCATGCAAGCACAGCCGCATCATCCTCATCAGCCACGTCAGTCACATCAGGATAATCAACAGAGTGATGAGTCGCGGATCAACGTCGACCCGAACGAAATCAAAAAGTTTGAAGATATTGCTCATCGCTGGTGGGATGTTGACAGTGAATTCAAACCCTTGCATGACATCAACCCATTGCGCCTCAATTACATAGATAAACATTGCGGCGGTCTTAAAGGCAAAAAGGTGATTGATGTCGGCTGCGGCGGAGGCATTCTTGCGGAAAGCATGGCCCTGCGCGGCGCTGAAACTACAGGCATTGACATGGGTGAAACGCCGCTATCAGTCGCTGAATTACATGCGCTGGAAACGGGCGTAACTGTAAACTATAAAAAAATCACCGTTGAACAAATGGCCGGGAAACATTCCGCTGAATTCGATGTCGTAACTTGCATGGAAATGCTGGAACATGTGCCAGATCCCGGCTCCATTATCAATTCCTGCGCCAAATTGGCAAAACCGGGCGGGGATGTATTTTTTTCAACCATTAACAGAAACCCGAAATCATTTGCGCTGGCGATTGTTGGCGCAGAATATGTTTTAAATTTGTTGCCGCGTGGAACCCATGAATATGCTAAATTCATTCGTCCCTCGGAACTGGAAGCCTGGGCTCGTAACGCCGGCCTGCAACTTGAAAATATAGCAGGGATGACGTATAACCCCCTGCTTCAAAGTTACAAACTTTGTAACGATGTTAGTATTAATTATCTGATGCATTTCAAAAAAGATGATTAATGTTTTTAAATAGAGAACAGATATAAACTGATTAGTTTGAAAACGGATTACCATGAATTTTACCCAAGCCTCTTTAAAACAAGCCTCATTAAAGCAAATTGTGCTGTTACCTGCCTTGTTGCTACTCATGCTGGCTGGCTGCAGTAGCCCCATCACCTACCCGGTTCATTTTGACAATGTTTCTTTTGACCCGGCCAACAGACGCACCATCGCCTCCGCCATAGATTCAACTGATCAGGGCAAAATTGAAATGCTAACCAATGCGATTATGGAGCTGGGGCCGGATGTTGATCGTAATGAAGCCCATTTTGTTGCGCGCGAAGCAGTTCTGTTTCCTAAATACCTGGCCAATGACTATGATTTGATGTGGCCTCCCAACTACCAGAATGTGCTGGTCAATACCGGCAAAAGAAAGCGCGGGCTCTGCTACCACTGGGCTCAGGACATGAGCAAGCACCTTATTACGGGTCGACAGTACAAGACACTCACACTACGTCGCGTGGTCGCCAACCAGGGCACCTTCGTAGAGCATAATGTCATTAGCGTAGCCGCCAAGGGAAAAGGCATCAAGGATTCCTATATTCTGGATGGCTGGAGACACTCGGGAACCCTGTACTGGGTAAAATTGCCGGAAGATCCTGATTACGACTGGAAGCTCTATTCGCCGCAATTTCCGAATAAAAACATCCCGAACGAACAATTAACAGCCTCTCCCAAAACAACTGAAAACAAGATATAAGTCGCCATGATCACATACTTACGCCTTCCCTTCCTGGCGGTAGCATTTTTGCTACTCAGCGCCTGCGGTTCCGTTCAGTTCAAGGATGCGCATTATGATAAACGAAGCAGCAGCACTGTGGTCAGCGCAATCAACCCAGCCGATCAGAAAAAGATTAATGATTTGTACAACGCCATCATGTCCCTCGGGCCAAACATTGTTCCCTCAGAAGCACGATTTGTCGCCAGGGAAGCCGTGCTCTATCCCAAGGTGCTGGCAAACCGTTATGGCTTGACCTACCCGCCGCTTTACCACAATGTGCTGGTCAATTATGGTAAACGACCGCGTGGTCTTTGTTATCAATGGACCCGCGATATGGGCTTGCAATTAAACCGACCGATGAAATCTCTACATTTTTTGCACGCTGTCGCCTTCAGGCATAATTACTGGCGGGAACACAATACGCTCGTGGTAGCCGCCCGGGGAAAAGGCGTCGAGGACGGCATTGTGCTTGATCCCTGGCGCCACTCAGGCAATCTGTTCTGGAGTCGCGTCAAGGATGACAAAAAATACCCCTGGGTAGAATTTACGCATTGATTTAGAAAATTGCAGATAGAAAGCAATTTAGAAAACAATAAGAAAACTGAAAGAATGTAGAAAGCATCTTTGACAATTCATCGACAATTCATTGACAATTCATCGAATATTCATCAATAAGCGGTCAAAAACCCGGAATCTTTCAAAGACGAACGCAACTCAAGGGTTCATTTTTGGCAAGTAAGGAAACATGCCCACATCTTCCATGATAGCGCCACTCAAATCACTATTTCTGTCCTTGCTTGGCAGCCTGCGCGATCTCGCCCCCATTATTCTTGTCATTGCCTTTTTTCAGATCATTGTCCTCCAGCAGCCGATACCTGATTTGATAGGGCTTATCACTGGCATTATTCTGGTCCTTTTTGGACTCACCTTTTTTATTTACGGCCTTGAGATGGGCTTGTTTCCGATTGGGGAATCCATGGCTCACGCCTTTGCAAAAAAAGGCAGTGTGTTCTGGCTATTGACCTTTGCATTTTCGCTAGGCTTTGGAACCACGGTCGCAGAGCCCGCGCTGATCGCGGTTGCAAACGAATCAGCACAGATAGCAGCCGAAGGCGGCATAATCTCCAACAATGAGCCTTCAATGAAACGCTATGCAACCGGACTGCGACTGACAGTAGCGTTTTCGGTAGGACTGGCTATTTTAATTGGCGTGTTGCGCATACTGAAAGGATGGCCCATCCACTATTTAATCATTGGCGGTTATATAGGCGTCATGATCATGACGGCTTTTGCTCCAGAATCGATTATTGGCATTGCCTATGATTCTGGCGGCGTCACAACATCGACCATCACCGTGCCGCTGGTAACTGCTTTGGGGGTTGGTCTGGCGAGCAGCATCAAGGGACGCAATCCCATGGTGGATGGGTTTGGCTTAATCGCCTTTGCTTCACTCACCCCGATTATTTTTGTCATGGGATACGGGATGCTGATATAAATGTTAACGTGGCTCATCAATTTCTCGGATGCTCTATTATCAACCCTGCATGACGTGTTGCCTATTCTGGCGATTCTCGTAGGTTTCCAGGTTTTTATCCTCAGAAAGCCCATTGCCAATATCAAGCGCGTTATCATTGGCTTTGTCTATGTGATCGTTGGACTGGCGCTATTTTTAGAAGGTTTGGAGCAGGCCTTGTTTCCACTCGGACGCCTGATGGCGGCGCAATTGACAAACCCTGAGTTCATTCACGGTGTTGAACATTTCACTGGCGTCATAGAATGGCATGACTATTTCTGGGTCTATCTATTTGCATTGGCGATCGGCTTTAGCACCACCATCGCAGAACCTTCGCTGATGGCGGTGGCTATCAAGGCTAATCAGGTATCCGGCGGCTCCATTGGCGTATGGGGTTTGCGTATTGCCGTCGCCATAGGCGTTGCCCTGGGAATCGGCCTCGGAGCGTTCAGAATTGTCTCCGGCTATCCCATGCACTGGTTTATTATTGTGGGTTATTTCATTGTAGTGATTCAAACCTTCTTTTCGCCGCGTATGATAGTACCACTGGCTTATGATTCGGGCGGTGTAACGACATCGACGGTAACCGTGCCGCTGGTCGCCGCCCTTGGCCTGGGACTCGCCGAAACCGTGCCCGGTCGCGATCCATTAATGGATGGATTTGGCCTGATCGCTTTTGCCAGTTTGTTTCCGATTATGTCCGTATTAGCCTATGCGCAAATATCTCATTTTATAAATTTTCGCATCATGGCAAAGGATAAACAGAAAACATCCAAACAAGAGGTAACGTGATGCACTTTAAATTATTAATTGCGCTGGTTGAAGACAACAAGACAGATGCCGTTATCAATGCCGCCCGTAACGCTGGCGCAACCGGCACAACCATTATTAGCAATGCAAGCGGAGAAGGCATTGAAAAAAGCAAAACCTTTTTTGGTCTAACTCTGGAAACACAACGCGATGTGTTATTAATGCTGGTAGAAGAACACCTGAGTCGGGAAATACTGGAAAAAATCAGTGACGCAGGCGAATTCGATACACAAAAAGGAGCGGGTATAGCGTTCCAGCTGGATGTTGAAGACGTTGTCGGCATCACACATCAAATAGAAACCCTGACAGAAAAAGTCGAGGATAAATTATAATGGACAAGCAACTTATTATTCGGGTGCGGGACGTCATGAAACGCAAATTTGACAAAGCCGAAGGCACCGACACCGTTCAATCCGCCCTGCAAAAAATGGAACATCAGGAAAGTCATGTTCTCATCATCAACAAGCGCAATCAGGATGATGAATACGGACTGGTGCTACTTGCCGATATCGCCAAAAAAGTAATCGCCAAAGACCGCTCTCCAGAGCGCGTCAATCTCTATGAAATCATGTCAAAACCGGTCATCAGCGTTCGCGCCGATATGGATATCCGCTACTGTGCAAGACTGTTCAACCGCTTTGGTTTGAATGTTGCGCCCGTCGTGGAAAATGATAATAGCCACATCATTGGCACCGTGAGTTATAACGACATTGTACTTAAGGGGCTGGTTAAATTGATGGGTTAATGCTCGACTTTACCATTAGATAAGCTAATGCCCTTTCCTAATGGCAAGATCGCACCCACGGCTTTCATCAAAGGCGATAA
>JANTHA010000081.1 GCA_024762625.1 Thiotrichaceae bacterium | reverse complement strand
ATCGTTGCGATGCCTTCCAGCATACCCTGAAAAAACGCCACATCGGAGATTGGCCTTGGCGATAAGCGGGGTTGTTTACAGGCGTCAGCGAATGGAAAACGCTCGCCTGGTTCTATCAGAGGATAATAATCAAGCCCACTTGATGTTTCAGGGGTCAACTGAGGCGTCATCTGATCCAGTTGCGCCCTGGTAAAAAAATGAGTCAGCACCTTGCCGCCGCTATTCGATGCGCCGCCAACCAGCCAGTGATCGCCCAGACGATGGCTGTAAACGCCAAATTCCGGCGCAAACACAGGCTTGTCTGACATCAGCTTGATCACCAGCGTACTGCCCAGTGAGGTCACGGCTTCCCCGGTTTGGCTTGCGCCGCTGGCGATAAAGGCTGCAATGCTATCCGTGGTTCCCGCCACGAGTTGACAATTACGCGGCAAAGCCAATTTACTCGCCACTTCAGAATCCAGCTTAGCCACGCTGGTTCCTGCTGGCGCAACCTCAGGCAGCAAGGATAAGATAAAACCAAGCTGTTCAAGCTCAAGCGGCCAGCAACGGTTGACAGCGTCATACCCCAGTTTCAGGCAGTTATTTTCATCGCTAAGTGCAAAATGATTCGACAGTTTGCCAAGAATGAAATCCGCCTGGTGTAGCGCATGCGTCGCACTGCTAGGGGCTTCATGCTTGAGTAGCCATAATAAGCGCGCCAGGGAGCTCGCCACGCCCTGAGCGCCGCTCTCTTCGGGAAGCGTCTGTTTGATGCGCATGGCTTCTTCTGTGGCGCGCATGTCATGATACATCAGCGCTGAAGAGACAGGCTTGCCTGCATCATCCGTTAACAGTAATGTGCCTGATGTGCCGTCTACAGAAATAGACTGAAGCCTTTCCTTTAGCGGATCAGCCAAATCCTGAAGCAATTGTTTGACGCTATGCCACCATAATTCGGGGGTTTGCGGCTGATCAGCAGCATAAAGAATTCGGGCATTCGCCTGAATCCGTCCGGTTTCATCGATCACTACCATGCGGCAACCGGATGTGCCCAGGTCAATACCGGCAAACAGTTTATCCATTTCGCCAGTTAAGGTAATTCCACCTTTTCAGGCGCTTGCCAGCCTTCTTTTCGATGCTCGGCGACCACGGCGGTATAAATGCCGCCGCGCACATTAAAATCAGCGGTCACGCGCATGAAGCGCGGATTAAGCGCCTTGACAAGATCAGTCAGTATTTCATTGGTCACGGCTTCATGAAATTTGCCTTCATCACGAAACGACCAGTAATACATTTTCAGCGACTTCAGTTCTACGCAGAGCTGATCGGGCACATATTCCAGGGTAATATCGGCAAAATCAGGCTGTCCAGTCATCGGACAGTTACAGGTAAACTCCGGTGAATTGATGCGAATCGTGAAATCGCGCTCCGGATTCGGGTTAGGAAAAGTTTCTAGTTCCTTACTGGGTTTGCTTGGCATGTTCTATCGTCCATCAATTAAAATTCAGGCAGGTATTATAACGGTTATCCAGAAAAATAAATGGTAACTACTCAACGTATTCATCTTTTGTCCCATTTAGGTGTTCTGGCTTGCCATGAAGATATTAAAGGATATGAATTTAAGCCCGGTCTTTGCGGTGAAGAACGCAACAATCTGCTAGAAATCCGCCTTGAATTCAAAATCGGCAATTACCGGCAGATGATCGCTGGCTACTTTGGACAATTTATGCCGACAACGATACACGGATAGCAGTTCCAGACCGCCGCGGTAATAGATCCGGTCCAGTCCGCCCTTGGGAGAAAATGAAGGATAGGTCTTGATCGCTTTAACGCTTTCCCCCTTTTTCTTGTCAGTCGCGCATTTGAAACCCAGACCTTCCACATAAAAGGCGCGCAATAATGAACGCCAGTCGTTGAAATCGCCGCCGATTATACAGGGCTGATACTGGTTTAAAAATACGAACTCATCACTGCGCAATAGTTTTCCCGCCTGCTTTTGACGCTCTCTGGCGGACAGCCCCAGATGCAGGTTGAAAATATCCAGCAGGTGTTCTGTATCGCCTTCCAGTAGCTGAATTTTGGTGTGCTGACAACCGCGACGCTTGTGCATGCCAATCGTCAGGTCGATATTGCTTTCCTTGAGGATGGGAAAACGACTCAGGGTTGCATTGCCATAAAAACCTTTACGCAATTTGACGTTATGCCCCATTGCATAATACGGATAATCCAGCTCGCTTGACAAAACCTTGGCCATATCATGGTTTTTGGAGCGCGGCACGCCATCATCCACTTCCTGCAGCATGACAATATCGGCGTCATGCTCGCGGATAATCTCGATAATTCTCTCTGGCTTGTAGCGCCTGTCAAAACCGATGGCCCGGTGAATATTATAGGTGAGTAATCGAAACTTCATGTTTCTGTGATAGCCCGGGAAATAAAGAAGTAAAAGAAAAAAGGAGTATAAACAAAAAAGCCCTGCGCGATGCAGGGCCTAAATCAAGTTTATTAATCAGGCTGGAATTGCTTTTTCTTCAAAGTCCATTGACAGCTTGCCTTTTTTCTCGGTGACTCGCACTGTGCCGCCCTCTTTGCTTAGTTTGCCGAACAGTAGTTCATCGGCGAGCGGCTTCTTGACATTTTCCTGTATCAGGCGCTCCATCGGACGCGCGCCCATTTTAGGATCATAGCCTTTTTTGGCGAGCCAGCGTTTCGCCTTGTCATCCACAATCAAGGTAACTTTTTTCTCGGTCAGTTGCGATTCGAGTCGCAACAGGAACTTGTCAACGATATTAATGATGACTTTTTCATTCAACGGCTTGAACTGAATCACGCCATCCAGACGATTGCGGAATTCAGGCGTGAATGTCTGCTCAATCGCCTTCATGGTATCCATCGAATGATCCTGATGGGTGAAGCCCATGGAGCTACGACTGATGTTCTCAGCGCCCGCGTTACTGGTCATCACCAGAATGATATTGCGAAAATCAACGCTGCGGCCATTGCTGTCAGTGAGGCTGCCGTTATCCATGACCTGCAACAACAGGTTAAATACATCAGGGTGCGCTTTTTCGATTTCATCCAGCAACAGCACAGCATGCGGATGCTTGTTGACCGCATCAGTCAACAGGCCGCCTTCTTCAAAACCGACATAGCCCGGAGGCGCGCCGATCAGACGCGATACAGTATGGCGCTCCATGTATTCAGACATATCAAAACGAATCAATTCGACGCCCATATTCTCCGCCAGCTGCCGGGTGACTTCTGTTTTGCCCACGCCGGTTGGCCCTGCAAACACAAAGGAGCCAATGGGTTTGCCGTCATCACGCAAACCGGAACGCGACATTTTCACGGCGGTCACCAGCTGGTCTATTGCCATATCCTGACCAAACACGACGCGTTTGAGATTGAGATCAAGGTTTTTCAACACTTCAACATCGGTGCTGGAAACCGTTTTGGGCGGAATACGCGCAATTTTGGCGACCACGCTTTCCACATCTGAAACCGAGATGGTTTTTTTACGGTTATTTCTGGGTTGTAGTTGACGGTTTGCGCCCGCCTCATCAATCACATCAATCGCTTTATCAGGCAGATGACGTTCAGTGATATACCTGGCAGATAACTTCACCGCAGTCTCCAGTGCGGGAACCGTGTACTTAACGCCATGATGCTCTTCAAAACGTGATTTAAGGCCTTTCAGAATCTTGATGGTTTCATTGACGCTCGGCTCCTTGATGTCAATTTTCTGGAAGCGACGCGCCAGCGCGCGCTCTTTTTCAAAAACGCTGCGATATTCCTGATAGGTTGTTGAACCGATACATTTCAGGTCGCCATTTGCGAGTACCGGTTTAATCAGGTTAGAGGCGTCCATGGTGCCGCCCGAAGTTGCGCCAGCGCCAATAATTATGTGAATTTCATCAATGAAAAGAATAGCATGGTCTTCTTTCTTAATCTGACTTAGAACTGCCTTGAGGCGTTTCTCGAAATCGCCCCGGTATTTGGTGCCGGCAACCAGCGCGCCAACATCCAGTGAATAGATGACAGATTCGCTTAACACTTCCGGAACCTCGCCGTCAACGATGCGCTTCGCCAGACCTTCCGCAATCGCGGTTTTACCGACGCCCGCCTCGCCCACCAGCAAGGGGTTATTTTTACGACGACGACAAAGCACCTGCACGGTGCGCTCCACTTCCAGTTCGCGACCAATCAAAGGGTCTATTTTTCCTTCTTTTGCCTGTTGATTCAGATTGGTGGAGAACTTCTCTAGAGGCGTTTCTTTTTTGGAGGAGTCATCCACCTGAGCGTCTTCAGCAGAATCTGCAAAATCAGCGTCGCTTGCCTCTTCATCGGCGACGAAATCCGTGATGGGAAACTCATCATCTTGGTTTTTATGAATATCGTGAGAAATATAGTTAACCAGATCCAGACGGGTCATATCCTGACGCGCCAGATAGTAAACCGCATGAGACTCCGGCTCGCCAAAAATGGCGACCAGGATATTCTGCCCGGTGACTTCACCCTGCCCGGTTGCCTGCACATGATAGACCGCTCGCTGGATAACGCGCTGAAAACCCAGAGTTGGCTGGGTCTCTCTGTCATCCTGATCCAGCAGTACCGGGGTATTTTCTTCGATATGGCTTTCCAGCTCACTTTGCAGCATGGGTATATTGATGCCGCAAGCGCGCAAAGCGGTGGCGGCGCTGGGGTTATTGGTCATAGACAATAACAAATGCTCAACCGTCACAAACTCGTGATGCTTATCACGCGCTTCCTTGAATAGCATGTTGATTGAATATTCAACTTCTGTACTTAGCATTTGTATTCTCCTGTTTACTACAATAACTGCTTTTTTCGGGGCTAAAATTTACCCCGTTGCGTTATACACTATACCTGACACTATGCCTGTTCCATGGTGCATAACAGCGGATGCTGATTTTCCCGTGCGAACTCATTAACCTGAACCACTTTGGTTTCGGCAATATCCCGCGGGAAAACGCCACAAACACCCTTGCCTTTGGTATGGACATTAAGCATCACACGGGTTGCCTGTTCTTCGTTCAGATTAAAATACATGGTTAATACTTCAACCACAAATTCCATGGGCGTGAAATCGTCATTAATAAGTATAACCATATAACGCTTGGGTTCCGCGACTTTTGGGCGGGCTTCCTGTACCGCTAAGCCGGTATCATCCGCATCATGGTGACTTTCATCATCTGACTGGGCAATGACGGGATGCATCAATGGATATTTCTGACTCTTGTTCATCCTGTAAATTAACTCTTCAATCATGCTAATGCTCAATATTAGTTCAATCCGGTTTAATCCATAAAGGTGATCATGTGATCGCCAAATTCAGAGCAGGAAATTTCTTCGGCATTTTCCATTTTCTGGGCAAAATCAAAGGTGACTCGTCGGGATGCAATTGCGCCTGATAGCGCCTTTACAACCAAATCAGCTGCTTCAAGCCATCCCATGTGGCGCAACATCATTTCCGCCGATAAAATAATGGAGCCCGGATTCACCTTATTTTGACCAGCTAAAGGCGGCGCAGTTCCGTGGGTCGCCTCAAATAAGGCGATCGTATCCGACATATTCGCACCGGGCGCAATGCCAATCCCGCCAACCTGCGCTGCAAGCGCATCGGAAATATAATCGCCATTTAAGTTAAGTGTAGCAATGACGTCATATTCTTCCGGGTAAAGTAGAATATTCTGTAAAAAAGCATCGGCAATTACGTCTTTAATAACAATATCCGTTCCTGTATCCGGGTTTTTAACACTCAGCCATGGTCCGCCATCCAGTTCGGTTGCGCCAAATTCATTGCGCGCCAGATCATAACCCCACTGCTTGAAACCACCTTCGGTAAATTTCATGATATTGCCTTTGTGAACCAGCGTCAGGCTATCGCGTTGATTATCAATGGCATACTGCAGCGCTTTGCGAACCAGTCGTTCGGTGCCTTCTCTGGATACGGGTTTAATGCCAATACCGGATGTTTCAGGGAAACGTATTTTGGTGACGCCCATCTCATCCTGAAGAAAATCAATTACTTTTTTTGCCTCTGGCGAGCCGCTTTCCCATTCGATCCCAGCATAAATATCTTCGGAGTTTTCCCGGAATATCACCATATTGGTTTTTTCTGGCTCGCAAAGGGGACTCGGCGTACCCTCATAATAGCGAATCGGTCTCAGACAGGTATAAAGATCAAGTTCCTGTCTCAGAGTTACGTTCAAGGAACGGATGCCGCCGCCCACTGGCGTTGTTAAAGGCCCTTTTATGGATACCAGGTATTCCTTGATGGCGTCCATGGTTTCATCTGGCATCCAGATGTCTTCACCATAAACTTTCGTTGCTTTTTCACCCGCATATATTTCCATCCATTGTATCTGGCGTTCTCCGGCGTAAGCTTTTTCAACAGCTGCATCAATCACCTTTTTCATGACAGGCGTAATGTCTACGCCGATGCCATCGCCTTCAATATAAGGAATAATGGGTTGCGCAGGAACGTTTAATGAAAAATCTGAATTAGTGGTGATTTTTTCGCCGCCGTGTGGCGCTTTTATGTGTTGATAGCTCATGCGCTCTCCAATCTGGATTGTTATAAAATAATGGGGATATTGTAACCAATAACAAGGGAGCTTTTGTATTGCCTTTTAATAATAAAAAGAAACATTTTTTGTTAATAGCATCTTTTTATGGTTTTCTTGTACGCCTTGCTCTGTTAGATTACGCGCCCAGTTTTTTCTTTTTATAAGATCGATTTTACCACACGAGGCGACGCCATGAAATATCACGTTTACGGAATAGGAAATGCGCTGGTTGACAAGGAATTCGAGGTAACTGATGAATTCCTCAAGGAACAGGGTATTGAAAAAGGCATGATGACATTGCTGGATCAGGATCAGCAGGAAGCCTTGCTTAAAGAATTAAAAAGCCGTTTTGGCCTGAAAAAACGCGCAGGCGGCGGTTCCGCGGCGAACAGCATTGTCGCCATTAGTCAGTTTGGCGGCAAAACGTTCTATGCCTGTAAAGTTGCTGATGATGAAACCGGCGATTTTTACATGAAAGATTTACATGAAGCCGGCGTTAAGACCCGCCTGGATCAAATCAAGGGCGAAGGCGTCACCGGAAAATGCATGGTGATGGTCACAGATGACGCCGAGCGCACCATGAATACCTTTCTCGGCATCACCTCTGATTTTTCACAAGATGACCTGCATCTTGAAGACCTCAAGGAATCTGAATATTTGTACATCGAAGGCTATCTGGTGACCTCTGATGTATCTCGCGAAGCCGCTATTGCAGCCCGTAATACGGCAAAAGAACATGGCGTAAAAACCGCTTTTACCTTCTCTGATCCCGCCATGGTGACCTATTTCAAGGATGGCGTGACGGAAATTATCGGCGACGGCGTTGATGTGCTGTTCAGTAATGAAGAAGAAGCGAAAACCTATACGGGAAAAGATAATCTCAATGACGCTATTGTGGATCTTGCAAAAATTGCAGACAAACTCGTCATCACGCTGGGTAGCAAGGGCGCTGTTGTTGTTAGCGGCGACAAGCGCGTGAACATTGAAGCCAGCCTGGTAACGGCCAGAGACACGAATGGTGCGGGAGACATGTTTGCTGGCGCATTCATGTTTGGCATCAGTCAGGGTATGAGCGACCGCGACGCAGGCATGCTGGCAAGCGAATCAGCAGCGCGTATCGTAGCAACCTTTGGCGCAAGACTTGAAAAAGACACACAACAACAGATTCTTAATAAATACATGTCCTGATTAATATTTAATAATCTAGTCGCGATAGCTGGCTGCTTGCAGAATCGTTATTTTTTTGCCTGTTTCTGCTGCGCCAGCAATTCAACAAAACGTTTTAGATTCTCTTTTAATTCTTTTTTAAGTTTTTCTTTTTCGACATAATTTTCAGTAATGGCCTGCTGATAAACCTTAAGGGTATCCAGTATGTCATCTATTTTTTTAGCCAGGGCTTCTTTTGTTTGTGGATTCTTGGCGCTTTCGTGACGATTTTCCAGCCTTTCAAGTTTTTTTGCCTGACTTTTATGTCTAGCCTTGAGTAAATTGATGCTTTCATCGGTCATTTCGAGCTTTGCATTATAGACCTTGATGAGTTCCTCCGGCGTGGTAAACATATTCAGCAACTGAATGTCGCGCATTTCCTTGAGTGCCTGGTGTTTTTTTCTGAGCGCTTCTTCTTTTGCCAGTTTTTTATGCAGCTCCTTCTGTTCCTTTATTTTTCGTCTTTCTTCCGCCGAAATGACAACTTTCTTTTTAGTTCCGTTGTTGTTCAGCTCCACATGCCCTTTCTGCGCTATCCGCTGAGGTATTTTATCTGAGTAATGCACCTTGCCATTTTCATCAGTCCAACGAAACAAAGCCGCATTCGCAGACGCGCACATGCCGCCAATCAATAGCGCAATGACAACGCTTGTGAACCTGATTGATCCGACGTTTAAAAAATTTATTATTATTATTTTCATCTTTTGCGGAAACAGATTCAGCTATTATGATGGGTTCTGTGTTGATAATTCATCGTAACGCTTTATATCTTTCTGATATTGTTTTTTTAATCTTTTAATTTCTTCTTCATTTTCATTTAAGGCTTTATCGTATTGCAACATGCTTTTTTTAAGCTGATCCAGTTCGGCCTGAATAGAGTTTTGCAACACCTTGTTTTTTGTTACTT
>JANTHA010000080.1 GCA_024762625.1 Thiotrichaceae bacterium | reverse complement strand
GAGAGGCATATTTAGAATCTAATTTGGGAATTGCAATCAATTTTTTTATGAAAAAAGTCCATTAAAATACCGTAAGTCAGAAAAAACAGCATTCTAATCAAGTCTGGGTTATTATAACCTGCATAAGAATAATCATAAAATAACGATTAAAATAAAAAAAATAAAGAGGTTTCCATGTCATTCAATTTCCCTCGTTTGGCGCTTCTGGCGACATCAGCGCTTACGTTAATAACTATCACGGGTTGTAGTTCTCTGGGCGGGTTGTCTAGTCAATCAAACCATCAATCAGTTTCTACCAATAAATCAGACCCTTATGACGCCTACTATGGTAGTCCGGCTACCAATGTGTATGAAGCGAGGTATAGTCCAAAAATAGAACGACGGATTATCAAGCCTATTTTTAAAACGACTGCGCCAAAACGGTATGTTGTAAAAAAAGGTGATACTTTGTGGGGGATTTCAAATATGTTTTTGAATAATCCTGCTTACTGGCCGGAAATCTGGGATGAAAATCAGAAACTGAGAAATCCACATTTGATCTATCCGGGCGATGTTCTTTATATTTATGAAGGCGGTCGTCGCCGCATTAAAATGAGCGATGGCAGCATTGTAGAAAAACTGGTTCCGCAAATGCGTATTGAGCGCAGCGGCAGCGGTGAACCTATTGCTTCGCTGGCGCCTTTCCTGGTCTGGCCGCGGGTTCTTCCTGACGATATTATCAAGGAAACTCCCTATATTGTTGATGGTCGCGATGCGCATATGCTGATTGAAAAAGGCGGACGCGTCTATATCAAAAATCTGAACAGTAGTTACAAGCAGGATCGCTATGCGGTATTCCGCAAAGGCAAGGCGCTGTATGATCCGGAGCGCGCTAATCATCTGCTGGGTTATGAGGTCGTTTATAATGGTTATGTCGATATTGTTCACAGGGATAAAATCTCCATTGCCAACGTGATTGATTCAAAACGGGAGATTCGTCCCGGCGATCGTTTATTCGCTATGCAAAATGAAGAACAATCGCTCAAAGCCAAAATTCGCAAGCCAAAGCACAAGGTGCGTGGCGCAGTGATTTCCTTGTTTGACGCGCATTTGATCAGCGGTCAGGCGATGGTGGTTACGATCAATAAAGGCGCCCGCAATGGCATCAAGCCAGGTTATATGCTGGGCGTCTACGCGCCGGGCAGAGTGGTTGACGACCCTTATGAAAAACTACAGCGCAAGTATTCATTCTCGCCGGATAAGGCCGTTAAAGTCGGTTTGCCGCCTGAGCGTGTGGCGACTGCTGTCGTTTATAAGGTAGAAAACGAGATGAGTTATGCGCTGGTTTCCGAATCGACACATGCTGTTAAAAATGGTTACAAGATTGGCAATCCCTGAAGGGGCTAATCACAACTATTTGCGTTACACTTCATGAATGACTCCAGCTGAAGAAATACAATACTGGGTCTCGCTTTTGCGAGTACCTGGCGTTGGCCCTAAAAATTACCAGAAACTACTCACTGCATTCGGGACGCCAAAGGCTGTATTTGACTCGGATGTTAGCGCCATCAGTAAGGCTGGGATCAGCCAGTCACTGGCGCAATCCATCAGCGATGTTTCAGTTCTGAAGAGCGCCCAGTCTGATATTGACTGGTTACAAGCTGCGGATAACCATTACATTATTACGCTGTCGTGTGAAGACTATCCCAGGCTGCTCAGGCAAATAGATAATCCCCCTCCCGTACTTTATGTTCATGGAAATCCAGACCTGTTAAACGATCCGCAACTCGCCATTATCGGCAGTCGCAATCCGACACAGGGCGGTAAAATAAACGCCCATGATTTCTCCAAATATCTGGCGCAAGCCGGTTTGTGCATTACCAGTGGTCTTGCGCTAGGGGTTGACGGCATTGCTCATCAGGGAGCACTGGATGCCGGCATGCCAACCATTGCGGTAATAGCAACCGGAATCGACCGGGTTTATCCGGCGCGTCACAGAAAGTTGGCGCATGATATTGTTGAAAATGGCGCCATTGTTTCCGAGTTTCCTCTTGGGGTTCAGCCTAAATCAGAAAATTTCCCTCGACGCAATCGCATTATCAGCGGCTTGAGTCATGGTACGTTAGTCATTGAGGCCGCCTTGCGCAGCGGCTCCCTGATTACGGCGCGTCTGGCGAGTGAGCAGGGGCGCGAAGTGTTTGCAATTCCAGGATCGATTCATAATCCACTGGCTCGCGGTTGTCACAGGCTGATTCGGCAGGGAGCCAAGCTGGTAGAGACAGCCCAGGATATTTTTGATGAAATGTCATCGGTGATTGATCTTGAAGGCATTGATATTGTTGATATTAAAACGATAGGTGCTAACGCAGCAACCACGGACGATACTGGTTTGCAAACGCGCTCCTCCAATAGTTTGGGTGAGAACAAGAATTCATTCTCATCGTCTGCAGATGCGGAAAATGTGAAAAATGCGGAAATGGAATTAGCGGAATCACAGCAACTACTACTGGATAAAATGGGATTCGATCCTGTGCAAATTGATCAGCTGGTTCCAAGAACTGGTCTGTCCGTCGAAGAAGTATCGGCGATGCTGTTGATTCTGGAGCTGCAGAATCGTGTTAGTTCCAGTGGTGGTGGAACCTATACGCGCCTTAAGTAAAACCGCCAAGAAAGCTACCGTTCGCCGAAATGACATGAAACGCCGACCAGCAGAGTGACAAGGATAGTGGTTTTATTGTAGAATAGACATCAGAAACAGCATCCCCCATGCTGAAAGATTTAAAAAAGCGAGCCCCGATTCTATGAGAGAAAATACACTGGATGTACTCTTCTACCTGTTTGATAATTATTCCGATGTTGATGATGTCAGCCAAAACCGCGATGTGTTGCAAGGTTATCTAAAAGACGCAGGTTTCCCCAAAAAACATATCAGCAAGGCGTTTGACTGGCTGGAAAGTCTGGCTGATGAAGACATTATTTATTTATCAAAGCCTACCAGTAATACGATTCGCCATTTTTCCAAATATGAGGCGCGTTGGCTTGATCATGAGTGTCAGGCTTATTTGATGTCGCTTGAGCAATCAGGCGTTTTATCCGCAGAAATGCGCGAACGCACAATTGATCGCGTGTTGGCTCTGGGCGATAGGGAGTTTGATTTAAACCGCCTGAAGTGGGTGATATTAATGTTATTGTTAAATCAACCTAATTCAGAAGCCGAATATATCTGGATGGATAACGTGGCGATGGGTGAGGAGCCGGTCGTTTATCACTGATTAAATCCCGTATAGTATAAATAAAACAAAGGCGCATGGTTCTATTAACCTGCGCCTTTTTCATTTGTGCTTTACTCTTGTTCCATTTACAGTGTAAGGTTGCAGATTTTTTTGAACAGGTTCAGGAATGCGCCTACCAACTGTTTAACCCTGAACTCTTAGTGAAAACCGGAATTGAAACAACAACATGGGAAGATCGCTCGTTATTGTGGAGTCGCCAGCCAAGGCGAAAACCATCAACAAATACCTCGGCAAGGAATTTATTGTCAAGTCCAGCGTAGGTCATATCAGAGACCTGCCGAAAGGCGGTGGCGGAAATAAAGGCAAAACCAAGGCGCCGACGCTGGCTCAGCTCACCAAGGGCATGTCGGAAAAAAAGAAAGCAGAATTTAAAAAACAGCGTGATCGAAACAATCTGTATAAACGTATGGGCATTGACCCGGAGCATGGCTGGAAAGCCCGTTATGAAATTCTTCCGGGAAAGGAAAAAGTCGTAGCAGAACTAAAAAAACTGGCCAAAAATTCCGATACGGTTTACCTCGCGACCGACCTTGATCGCGAAGGAGAGGCGATTGCCTGGCATCTGAAAGAAGTCATTGGCGGCGATGATGAGCGTTTTGAGCGTGTAACATTTAATGAGATTACTAAAAGCGCGATCCAGAAAGCCTTTGAATCCCCGGACAAGCTGGACACGGATCGTGTCAATGCGCAACAGGCGCGGCGTTTCCTGGATCGCGTAGTCGGTTTTATGGTGTCTCCCTTGTTGTGGCAGAAAATCGGACGCGGCCTGTCTGCGGGGCGCGTACAATCGGTTGCTGTTCGTCTCATCGTGGAGCGCGAACATGAAATCAACGCCTTTAATCCGGAGGAGTTCTGGGATATCCATGCAGATCTCGCGACAACGCTTGGCGAGGCGCTACGGGCTGAGGTCAATAAATATAAAGGCGAAGCCTTCAAACCTGTTAATGAAGAACAGGCGATGGCGGCGGTCGCCGAACTAAAAAAAACCAACTATGAGCTGATAAAACGCGAAGACCGCGCGACCACCACAAAACCCAAGGCGCCGTTCATAACATCCACGCTACAACAGGCTGCGAGTACGCGCTTCGGCTATGGCGTCAAACGCACCATGGGGCTTGCTCAAAAACTCTATGAGGCGGGTTATATCACTTATATGCGTACGGATTCTACTAACCTGAGCAAGGATGCGCTTGATAGCGTGCGCGGTTTTATTTCCAAAAAATACGGTAAGGAATATTTACCGCCCAAACCCAATTTTTACGGATCTAAAAGCGGTGCGCAGGAAGCGCACGAGGCGATACGTCCCTCCGACGTCAAGGTCATGACAGGCCACCTGAAAGATATGGGCGAAGACGCCAAGAAGCTTTATGAGTTGATCTGGCGGCAATTCGTCGCCTGTCAGATGGTTCCGGCGCGCTATGACTCAACCCGCTTGACTGTGCAAGCCGGCGACTACTTGTTGAATGCGCGTGGTCGCACCATGCGCTTCCCGGGCTGGACCAAGGCTTTGCCTCCGCTCAGCAAGAAAGACGAGCCGCATCTACCGGATATTCAGGAAGGCGATAAGCTGGATCTGGTTGAACTGGATCCACAGCAGCATTTCACCAAGCCGCCGCCGCGTTATACCGAAGCGTCGCTGGTCAAGGAGTTGGAGAAACAGGGGATCGGACGACCGTCAACCTATGCGGCCATTATTTCGACAATTCGTGATCGCGGCTATGTGAGCGTCAAGTCGCGTCGTTTTTATGCGGAAAAGATGGGAGAGATCGTCACCAAACGCCTGATCAGCAGCTTTGAAGAATTAATGAATTATGATTTCACGGCTGAAATGGAAAAAGAGCTGGATGAAATAGCAGGCGGTAAACTGGACTGGCGAGCCGTGCTGGATGATTTTTTCAAGGAATTTACGGTACAACTGGAAAAAGCCAGCGCACCGCCCGAAGAAGGGGGAATGAAGCCGAACCAAATGGTGATGACAGAAATCCTCTGTCCGGATTGCTCCCGTCATATGGGAATTCGCACTGCGGCAACCGGAGTATTTCTTGGCTGTGAAGGCTATCTATTGCCGCCTAAGGAGCGCTGCAAGAAAACGCTGAATCTGGTTCCCGCCGAAGAATCCATTGATATGGCTGTGGAAGACGCCGAAACCCAGGAATTAATGGCAAAGAAGCGCTGCCCAAAGTGCGATGCCGCCATGGACAGTTACTACATTGATGAAACCCGCAAGCTACATGTATGCGGTGAAAACCCGGAATGTGACGGCTACATTGTCGAAAAAGGAACGTTTAAACTGAAAGGCTATGATGGCCCGGTGGTTGAATGTGAGAAATGCGGTCATGACATGCATCTTACCACTGGTCGATTTGGCCCGTACATGAAATGCAGCAATACCGAAGAATGCAAGAACACCCGCAAGATTTTACGCAATGGCGAAGTGGCTCCTCCACGTGAAGATCCGGTGCATTTGCCTGAACTTCCCTGCGAAAAATCAGACGCCTATTTTATCTTGAGAGATGGCG
The DNA here is from genome assembly GCA_024762625.1 of Thiotrichaceae bacterium. Taxonomy (GTDB): domain Bacteria; phylum Pseudomonadota; class Gammaproteobacteria; order Thiotrichales; family Thiotrichaceae; genus Cocleimonas. The sequence continues at coordinate 3,039 of JANTHA010000080.1, read as the reverse complement.
CCGCAGGTCTGTTCCTGGCCGCCAGCACCTATCCCAAATCCCGCGAAACGCGCGCGCCGCTGGTGGAAGAGCTAAAGCGCTTCAAAGATCGCATCTCACCCAAATTCCAGTACCTCGCCGATGCACCCGCCGAAGATCCGCAAGGCAATAAGGCGGCGGTGCGCTTTGATCGTAAAACAAAAGAGCATTATGTGCGCTCAGACAAAGACGGCAAAGCGACAGGGTGGTCGGCGCGTTATGTCAATGGCGCATGGGTCGAAACACAAGCCAAAAAGAAGGCAACTCGAAAAAAACCGGCAACAAAGAAAAAAACAACCGCTAAAAAGACGGCCAAAAAAACCACTAAAAAAGCATCTACCAGAAAATAATGCTGGAATAGCGTTTGCGATGCTAATCACGGATAAGCCAGATGACCTGACGACACTGTTCAGTCAGGGCGCTGTTTTTGCTTACCCGACCGAAGCAGTCTTTGGTCTGGGCTGCGATCCGGATAATGAAAATGCCGTGCGGCGTTTACTGACGATAAAAAAACGCCCGGTTTCAAAAGGCTTGATATTGATTGCCAGCGACTTCTCACAAGTCAGCAAATACCTGAAACCACTGACAAACGACCAGAACGCACTTACCTTGCCCAGCGCTACGACCTATGTCTTTCCAGCGCTTGAATCCACACCTGTATGGTTAACAGGCAATTTTAATTCGCTTGCGGTGCGTATTACAAGGCATCCGCTCGCCAGGGAATTATGTGACACGCTTGGCTCCGCGATAGTCTCAACCAGCGCCAATATCAGTGGACAAGATCCGGCCAGATCGGTTGATGAAGTCGTAAAACAGTTAGGGGATAAAATTGATCTGATTGTTGACGGAAAGCTGGGCGAATCACAAAAACCCAGCGTGATTCGTGATAGTATCAGCGGCGAAATAATTCGCAGTTAATCCAGAAATATGCCCTTAATTCAGTTACACAATATCCAGCTCAGTTTTGGCGGCCCGCCATTACTGGATGATCTTGATTTGAGTATCGACAAGGGCGAGCGGATTTGCCTGATTGGTCGCAATGGCGCGGGAAAGTCTACTCTGATGAAATTGCTCAGCGGCGGGGTCAAACCGGATTCTTGTGAAATCATTACAGAAAGCGGCGTCGTAATCGCACAGCTTGAGCAGGAAGTGCCTCAGGATATGGGCGGAACAGTCTATGAAGTCGTTGCCTCGGGACTGGCTGAAACAGGCGAGTTGTTGTCACAGTTTCACACCTTGAACGAAGCTGATGATGTCGGCTCCGATGACTGGATGAAACGCTTCGAGCAGGTGCAGCAGAAACTCGAATCCTGCAATGGCTGGCATTTCCAGAATGCCATAGATACCGTTATATCGCGTCTTGAGCTGAATGCCGATGCGGACTTTTCAAGGCTCTCCGGCGGTCTCAAACGGCGTGTGCTACTGGCGCGCGCGCTGGTACAGGAGCCGGATATTTTGCTGCTGGATGAGCCAACCAATCATCTTGATATCGAAGCGATTATCTGGCTGGAAGAGTTTTTGCTGGGGTTCAAAGGCGCTATCGTTTTCATTACCCATGACCGCGCTTTCTTGCGCAAACTGGCGACCCGTATTGTTGAACTTGATCGCGGACAAGCGACCAGTTGGCCCGGCGACTATGATAATTATCTGCGCCGCAAGGAAGAAATGCTGAACGCCGAAGAACTGGAAAATGCGCGTTTTGATAAAAAACTGGCGCAGGAAGAGGTCTGGATTCGTCAGGGCATCAAGGCGCGTCGAACCCGCAACGAAGGGCGTGTACGCGCGCTGCAGAAAATGCGACAGGAGCGCGGCAAACGCCGCGAGCAACAGGGTTCGGCAAAACTGGCTGTGTCGGTTGGCGAACGCACCGGCAAACGGGTGGTAGAAGCGAGGCATATCAACTACGCGCTGCCCAATGGACAAGTATTGGTTGATGAATTCTCGACGCTGATTCAACGCGGCGACAAGATTGGCCTGATCGGGCCCAATGGCGTCGGCAAGACTACCCTGCTCAAGGTGTTGCTGGGCGAGCTCAAGCCGGACTCAGGAAAAATCATTGAAGGAACCAATCTACAGGTCGCTTATTTTGATCAGCTTCGTAGCCAGCTGGATGAGGATCGTTCCGTCAAGGATAATCTTGATCGCGGTGCTGACAAGGTGATAGTCAATGGCAAGGAAAAACACGTCATCAGCTATTTGCAGGATTTCCTGTTCACGCCGGATCGCGCCAATTCGCCTGTTAACGCGCTATCCGGCGGCGAACGCAATCGTCTGTTGCTCGCCAAACTGTTTATCAAACCCGCCAATGTGCTGGTGCTGGACGAGCCGACCAATGATCTGGATGTGGAAACGCTTGAATTGCTGGAAGAGTTGCTGGTTAATTATCAGGGTACCGTGTTACTGGTAAGTCATGACCGCGCGTTTATCAACAATATTGTAACCAGTTGTTTAGTGTTTGAAGGCAACGGAAAAATCAGCGAATATGTCGGCAGCTATGACAATTGGCTCAGGCAACGTCCCGATCCGGCTAAGCAGGCATCGCAGACGAAGAACAAGGCTCGAAAGCCTGCGGCAAAGCCAGTCCCTGCAAAGGAAGCTAAGCAGTCAAAAAAATTAAGTTACAATGAGCAGCGTGAACTGGATCAGTTGCCAGCGGAACTGGAGCAACTTGAAACGGAAATAGAGATGCTGGAAAAACAGATGGCGGAGCCTGATTTTTACAAGCAGGAGCATACAAAAGTGACTGAGCTGACCGATCAGCTAAAGATGCTGCAAACAACGCTTGCAGAAAAGTACCAGCGTTGGGAACAACTCGAGTTAATGGGAAACTGAAGAGCCATGGCGGATTATAGCAAAATCAGCGCGTTTCGGCGCGAATATACGCTCGGTGGACTGCATCGAAAAGACCTGTCAGATTCGCCCTTTGAACAGTTTGAAAAATGGTTTGATCAGGCAATCAATGCAAATATACCCGACCCCTGCGCCATGAGCCTGGCGACGGTTGCGCCAACGCAGGATGGG
>JANTHA010000079.1 GCA_024762625.1 Thiotrichaceae bacterium | reverse complement strand
GACAAATTTGATATTGCAGCGCTCGGCAAGGCTACAAAAGCCGCCTGTAAAGTTCTCAAGGATAGAAATATACACAGTCTCAGTTTTTATCTAGCCGATTCGTTTGATGAAAAAAACAGGGATCAAGCCTGTATGCAAATTCTCATTGCCCAGGCTGACGCCTTTTATCAACTGGACGATTATAAAAGCGACAACAAATCTGACCTGATGCTGAAAAAAGTGGGAATCGCCTTTTCCCAAAAGCCGCAAGACCAGACAACAGCCCAAATTGAAAACGCAATCAAACAAGGCGCCGCCATCGCCAGCGGCATGAGACTATCCCGTGATCTTGCTAACCAACCCGGCAATGTGTGCACGCCCTCATATCTTGCGGAGCAGGCCAAATCACTGGCTGATGAATTTTCTGAGATACAGCTAGACATACTTGAAGAAAATGATATGGAAAAGCTCGGAATGGGCGCATTTTTATCCGTCAGCAAGGGCAGTGATGAACCCGGTAAAATGATTATTCTGGAATATTCCGGCGCAAAAGATAAATCGCAAGCTCCCATCGCACTGGTCGGAAAAGGCGTGACCTTTGACACTGGTGGCATTTCATTAAAACCCGGCGCCAATATGGATGAAATGAAATTTGACATGTCCGGCGCCGCCGCCATGCTGGGTGCGCTTAAAGCGAGCGCAGAGATGAAGCTGGAATTGAATCTAGTGGTCGCACTCGCCGCCGCGGAAAACATGCCCAGCGGTAGAGCCAGCAAGCCTGGCGATATCGTGACTTCCATGTCGGGAAAAACCATCGAAATACTCAATACCGACGCAGAAGGCCGTCTGGTGCTTTGCGACGCCCTCACCTACGTTGGTAAATACAAGCCATCCATCGTGATTGACGCGGCGACGCTGACCGGCGCCTGCATTATCGCACTTGGACACCATATTTGCGCGGTGCTTTCCAATGACGACCAGTTAGCCGCCGACTTAATTGAAGCAGGCAACGCCATTAATGATCTAACCTGGCAACTGCCCATGGGAGATGACTACAAAAAACAGTTAAAAAGCGCCTTTGCCGATCTGGGCAATATTGGCGGTCGCGCCGCTGGCACTATCACCGCCGCCTGTTTTCTTGGCGAATTCACTAAAGACTACAAGTGGGCGCATCTTGATATTGCCGGAACTGCCTGGACAGAAAAAGACTCAACGGGTCGACCAGTGCCCCTGTTATCCCAGTTTTTGATCAATCAGGCAAAACAGTCCTGAACCTGTAAAAGCAGCCCTGAGCAATTAAAGCCCCATGACCGATATTAATTTCTACGTAGGCAAACAGCAGGGATTGGACGTGCGCCTGCGCATTGCCTGTATTCTGGCTAAAAAGGCGCATCAACATAAATTACAGGTTCACATACATACAGACAGTCAAGCCACCAGCCAGAAACTTGATACGCTGCTGTGGGCTCAGGATGAACACAGTTTTCTACCGCATAGCATCATTAGCGCTGCGCAGATCAATGATGAAGCGCCAAGTTTGCATCAACTGGATACAATTACACTCTCGCATGAATATGAGCCAATGACTAACTGCGACTATCTGATCAACCTGTCAGACCAGCTTCCAACGTTCTTTTCGCGCTTTAAAAAACTGGCAGAAATCATTGACCAGAATGAAGAAAGTCTGACCGCTGGTCGGAAACGTTATGCCTTCTATCGTGATCGTGGTTATACTCTGGAATATCATCAACTGTAAAGTATCAGACGCATCGCGCTTTAGTTAATATTTCATGAATAATACCAGCAATATTCCGGTGGAAAACATTCCTTTTGCGACCAAACTGGTCTGTGCAGGCGACCCTGCAATGAAAGCCCGGGCTAAGCAGCGCTACAAGGCGCCTTCACATCTGGATGAATTAAATGCGCGTATTGATGCGCTGGAAAGCGCCATCGGGCAAGACGCCAGCGGTCCGGTAGGACGGGCATTCGCCATACGCGCTGAAAAAAGCTGCGACAAGGATAGCGATGCAAGCGTTGGCCACCTTTACCCAAAACATCATAAAATCCCCGCCTCTTCCAATAGCAAAAACAAAGAAATCGTTTAAACCAGTTTAGGGGCGGCTTCAACTCATTGATTCCTTCTCTTTGAACTGGTTGATATACCCGTTTCACGCTATACTTGCGCGCTTTCAATTTAATCCAACATCCATAAGGGCGCCTCTATTAATCAGGATTTTTGTTCGAGTTCAAGGCGGATGGATTTCGAGAACCGCAGTGTATATAAGCCATACATGAGGATCACATCGGTACATGGATGTACCGTAGTAGGGCAACGCAGGAGCAGTTGCCGAGAAATTCATCCAACGTAGAAATCGGGCGAAAAGACAATTAATGGAAATGCCCATAAATCATCTGGAACAACATACATACTCATGGATAAAACTTACTCGCCGCAAGCTATAGAACAACGCTGGTATCAAACCTGGGAAGACAACGGCTATTTTGCGCCTTCGGGCGAACCATCCGCCGCTCCCTATTGCATCATGATTCCTCCACCCAATGTGACGGGTACGCTGCACATGGGCCATGCATTTCAGGACACCATCATGGATGCGTTGATTCGTTATCATCGCATGAAAGGCGATAATACCTTATGGCAGCCGGGTACTGATCACGCCGGAATCGCGACCCAGATGGTGGTGGAGCGCCAGCTTAACGCTGAAGGAAAGGATCGCCATGATCTTGGCCGTGAAACATTCATCGAGCGGGTATGGGACTGGAAAGGTCACTCCGGCGGACAAATCACCCAGCAACTTCGCCGCCTGGGCGCATCGCTGGACTGGTCGCGCGAACGCTTCACCATGGACGAGGGTCTGTCAAAAGCCGTGATTGAAGTATTCGAACAGCTTTATGATGAAGGCTTGATTTACCGCGGCAAACGACTGGTTAACTGGGATCCGGTGCTGCATACCGCTTTGTCCGATATTGAGGTTTTGAATGAAGAAGAACAAAGTCACATGTGGCATTTCCGTTATCCGGTAGCGAATGAAAATGGCGAGGCGTCGAATGAATATCTGGTGGTTGCCACAACCCGGCCCGAAACGATGTTGGGCGATAGCGGCGTTGCGGTACACCCGGAGGATGAACGTTACCGGCATCTGATTGGCAAGCAGGTCATATTACCGCTGGTGAACCGCTTGATTCCGATTGTTGGTGATGAACACGCCGATCCGGAAAAAGGCACCGGTTGCGTCAAGATCACCCCCGCGCACGACTTCAACGATTATGAGGTTGGTCAGCGACACAATCTGGAAATGATTAATATTTTCACCATCGACGCCGCCATCAACGCCAATGCGCCCGAAAAATACCAGGGACTTGATCGCAGCGATGCGCGCAAAATCATCGTGGCCGATCTGGATGCGCTGGGTCTGCTGGATAAAATCGAAGACCATAAACTGATGGTGCCGCGCGGTGATCGCTCCGGCGTTATTGTTGAGCCTTATCTTACCGACCAGTGGTATGTCAAAATCCAGCCGCTTGCCGACCCAGCCATCAAGGCGGTTGAAGAAGGCCGGATCCGATTTGTCCCGGATAATTACAAGAATATGTACTTTAGCTGGATGAATGATATTCAGGACTGGTGCATCTCACGGCAACTGTGGTGGGGACACCGCATTCCGGCCTGGTATGATCAAAACGACAAGATTTACGTTGGCAAGGATGAAGCGGCGGTGCGCGAGAAATACCAACTCGGTTCAGAAATCACATTACGTCAGGATGAAGATGTGCTCGACACCTGGTTTTCATCCGCGCTTTGGCCTTTTTCTACACTGGGCTGGCCGGAACAAACCAAGGCGCTGGACACCTGGTACCCAGGCAACGTGCTGGTCACCGGATTTGACATCATCTTCTTCTGGGTGGCGCGCATGATCATGTTCGGCCTCAAGTTCATGGATGGCGAAGTTCCTTTCAGGGAAGTCTACATGCACGGTCTGGTGCGCGACGCCGAAGGACAGAAAATGTCCAAATCAAAAGGAAACGTGATCGACCCACTGGATGTTATTGACGGTATTACACTGGACGATTTACTTAAAAAACGCACCGGCAACATGATGCAGCCGCATCTTGCTGAAAAAATCGCAAAAGCAACCAGAAAGCAATTCCCAGATGGCATACCCGCCTACGGCACGGATGCCTTGCGTTTCACCTTCGCCGCCCAGGCATCGCAGGGACGCGACATACGATTCGATTTGCACCGTATTGAGGGGAATCGTAATTTCTGCAATAAAATCTGGAATGCAGCGCGCTATGTGCTGATGCAAACCGAAGACAAAGACGTTGGTCTCAATCAGAACGATGCGATAAGTTATTCCCTTGCAGACCGCTGGATACGCTCCCAGCTGCAAAAAACCATCGCCGAAGTCACTGAACATTTTGAAAAATACCGTTTTGACCTAGCCGCCAAGGCGCTTTACGAATTTAGCTGGGGTGAATACTGCGACTGGTATCTGGAGCTATCCAAACCGGTTTTATTTTCAGATAACAGCGCCGAGGAACAAAAACGTGGAACGCGCCAGACGCTGGTTCGCGTTTTCGAAAGCCTATTGCGCCTGATGCACCCGATCATGCCATTTATCACTGAAGAAATCTGGCAAAGCATTAAACCACTGGCGTGCGTAGCAGGCGACACCATTATGCTGCAATCCTACCCGGACAGTGATGATGCATTGATTGATGAACAAGCCAGCGATGATCTGGAATGGATAAAAACATTCATAATCGGCATCCGCAAAATCCGCGCCGAGATGGATATCCCACCCAGCAAGCCACTGCCGATTTTGTTGCAAAACTGGACAGAAAGCGACAAACAGCGGTTTACTGACAATACCATTTTCATCAATTCACTGGCGAAAATAGAATCCGCCACATGGCTTGCTTCTGATGAGATCGCGCCTGAATCAGCAACCGCGCTGTGTGGCGAAATGAATATACTGATTCCATTGGCCGGGATTATTGACAAAGAGGCTGAGAGCGCCCGCTTGAATAAGGAAATAGCGAAAATACAAAAAGGTCTTTCAGGACTACAGGCGCGTTTGAACAATCCGGCTTTTACCGATAAGGCTCCCGCTAATGTGGTTGATCAGGTTCGCAAACAGGCTGAAGAACAACAGGCCGCGCTACAACAACTGGAGCAGCAACTGGAGAAAATAAACGCGATGTAGTCTGCGAGTTCTTTACGGTTCAAAGCGTTTTTTATCCAGTAAACTCTGTAAATTCAGTTTTATCAGTTCAAACAGTTCATACAGCTTTTTCTTTAGCGCGAACAAACCATGCTTGCGTCGACTATGTTGACTATGCGCAGCTCCATGTCGATGTTGTTCATGTTGATAAAGAACGAGGCTTTCCTTATCCAGCTGTTTTTGCTGTGAGTCCTCATCGAAAAAAATTCCCTGGCAAATTTCCAGGTCTTCATTACAGGGCTTCTCATGCATGATTTGTGTTTGATAAGCGATTTTTAAACGCGCCTGTTTGATTTGCCGGGCTCTTTGCCTTTGCAGCTTGAGAGTTTCATGTTGTTTATAACATATGCGTTTGCAGCAGGAACATATTCTGGGAAGAAAGGCCAGCACGATCATAAGCGCCAGCAAAAAGGCGGATAGCAGAGAAAAAAAGAGTAATTGTAAAAGATTTTTCATTATTCCGGGTTTTTTATTTGTAATTATTATGCAACCCACAGAATAATTATTAACTAAAAACCACTGATTGGATATTATTTTCAGATATATGGTCAACTACACTGTCCGGTATTCTTGTTTTTCTCTTGTTTTTCTTCATTTTTTCAAGCGCAAGGCGTTTAACACCACCACCAGGGAGCTCATCGACATGCCAATAGCGGCCATCCAGGGCGCAACCAATCCCATCGCCGCGATCGGAATTGCAACCACATTATAAACAATGGCCCAGGCGAAATTCTGATGCACAATGGCTTGCATACGTCTGGCCAAAACGATGGAAGACGGCAGCGACTCAAGATTTTCCGAAAGCAAGATAATATCAGCGCTGGCCTGCGCCAGTTGCGAGCCCTGTCCCATGGCGATGGAGACATCTGCGCCAGCAAGAACAGGGGCATCATTCACGCCATCGCCGATCATGGCAACTATCTCGCCTTGCGACTGAAGTTGCTGCAAACGCTCCAGTTTATCGGCGGGCAACAGACCTGAACTTGATTGTTTAACGCCCAGCTTTTCAGCAACCGATTTAACCGCCTGTTCATTATCGCCGCTTAATAAACTGACCGGAATGCCCATGGACTGCAATTTTTGCACTGCTTCGCGCGCTTCCCGCCTGATTTCGTCCTGCAGGAAAAACGCGGCCAGCCAGCCTGTTTCAGCGCCAAGATAGACGATGGTGCTCAATGAGGCGTCATTGATCTCAAGCTTTGGCGGTTCCGCCTGTGTCAGCTCCGACACAAATGTCTGACTGCCAATACGGTACTTGACAGCCTGCCCCCGCTCGTCCTTTAACATACCTTCCACGCCACGCCCGGATTCGGCGCGTAGATTTTCAAACGTCAAAGCCTTGCCGGACTGATGGCTAATGGCTTGTGCGAGAGGATGTTCAGATACTTTTTCAAGACCCGCTGCCAATGCCTCACACTGTTCTCGCGTTTCATTTCCGAGCAGCTGAATATCGGCTACCCTGATGCGCCCGTATGTCAATGTACCGGTTTTATCAAAAATAACATGCGTGATCTTCGCCAGAGCTTCCAGCGCATGCCCGCGCGTGGTCAACACGCCCTGCCCGGTCAAATTCCCCGTAGCCGCCGTCAATGCGGCTGGCGTGGCCAGCGATAGAGCGCAAGGACAGGTAATCACCAGCACCGACAGCGCCACCCAGAATGCGCGGGCAGGCTCATGGAAAGACCAGAAAACAAACACCGCAAGCGCTATAAGCAGTAGCAGGATGACGAACCAGCTTGCGCTGCGATCTGCAAATTTTGCGAGATTTGGTTTTTCGCTCTGGGCGCGATCCAGCAAGCGGATTATCGATGACAGCATTGTGCTATCGCCCAGCTTTTCTACCTGCATGACCAGTGGGCTTTCCACGTTGACCGTTCCAGCGATAAGCGTATCGCCGGGTCGCTTATTAAGCGGCAGACTTTCACCTGTGAGCAAAGATTCATTTACACTACTTACGCCATCAATGACGCTGCCATCAGCCGGAATTGTTTCGCCGGGTTTAACCAATACCTTGTCGTTCAGAGCCAGCTCGCTGGCGATAACCATGTTTTGTTTCTCACTACCATCTTCATTGCTATCAAGCCGGGTGGCGGTTTCCGGCAAGAGCCTCACCAGCTCATCGGCCACCTGCCCTGCTTTATGGCGGGCGCCCATTTCGAGGAAACGTCCCAGCAACAGGAAAAAAGTAAACATGACCACGGAGTCAAAATAGGTTTCACCCGTATTCGTAACAGTTGCCCAGACGCTTGCGATGTAGGCACTGCCAATCGCCAGCGACACTGGCACATCCATGCCAAATTGACCGCGTTTGAGATCACGCCAGGCAGATGTAAAAAAGACGCGCGCAGAATAGAACACCACCGGTGTGGTGATGATCAGACTGATCCAGCGCAAAAAATTGTACATGGAGTCGCTCATATCCGAGTTTTCGCCCACATACATCGCAACTGAGGGCATCATGACCTGCATCATGCCAAGCCCAGCGATGGCGATTCGCCGCAGCGCCGCTGACTTTTCCTTTTTATGGATGGTTTCGAGGCGTCCAGGATCAAACGGGTGCGCACTGTAGCCGATATCGGCGATCGCTTTTAATACATCGCTTAAGTGTATTTGTTCATTATCCCATTTCAGACTGGCGCGATGAGTCGAATAATTTACCCTGAAATCAATGACGCCTTTGAGTTGTTTGACATGCCGCTCGTTAAGCCAGACACAAGCGGCGCAGACGATGCCTTCGAGGATCAGAGAGGCCTCGCGGATTGAGCCCTCTTGCTGTTGAACAAAACTTTGTTGCAGGGACTCGTTATCGTAGATCTGCAGTTCCGCCGGGATTAGATCTGCGGGTTTTGTCGATGACTGGGTGCGGTGCTTATAAAAATCATCCAGTCCATTATCAACGATAGCCTGAGCCACCGCTTCACAACCCGCGCAACACATGGGTTCTTTTTTGTTATTGATTTCTACTGAATAGGAAGCGCCGGGAGGGACCGGCAGGCCACAGTGAAAACAGTCCCTCTTTTCATCGGTCATGCTGTATCGCTATTCATTTCTGCTTTTCATTACTGATATTCATTAACATTACTGTTGTTGATGCTCCCTGAAATGCTAAAGCATCAATTTGTCAATCCACATCCGGTTCGCCATCAAGACATTCAGGCAACACCATTTTACCATCAATGATTGTGGCGACTTCTGTTTCACCCTTGATCTCGTGTTCTGCATCGCCTTTTCTAACAATAATTCTCATCGTCCAGCAACCAGGTAGTGCAAGCTTCACAGTTTTTGAGTATTCACCCTGACCCGTTTCCTGTAACTGATACTGTCTATCGTGCGACATGTCTGAAGATCGCCGGAATTCAGTCTCTATCTTGGCGCCCGTTATAGCATAGCCCGCTTTATCCTTGACCTTCAAACGAAAAGTGGCTGGCTGGTTCACGACCGGTGTTTTATCCCAGCCGCCTGTCACTTTCCAGCCACGTCGACGCTGCTCATTCATTTTTGCCACATGGCGATTAAAACGATGCTCTTCATCCTGCAAATCATTAGCTACCGCTCCGGTAAACTGGGAACTGATATTCCCACTGACTTCATTACTCGCCGCTTTGGGTAACAGCAGTTTTGAAAGGGAGGTATTTAAACCGCCGGTAGCAGAGGAAATAATAAAACTATCAACAACGGCTAACAGAATAAAAAACACAATAATCAGCGCAGGTATCCAGTGCATGCCTTCCTTGACGCTCTCTGATCCCTCTGTCGCACGGCGTTCTTCATGAACGCCCTTGATAATACCCAATCCATAAGGAATCATCATGAAAAAAGCAAAATGAATGGCGAACACGTCCA
>JANTHA010000078.1 GCA_024762625.1 Thiotrichaceae bacterium | reverse complement strand
GGATCATCATCCTTCGCGCGCTTCTCACGATACCTTTTATTTTGATGACGGCTCCTTACTGCGCACGCATACCTCACCTGTGCAGATTCGCACCATGGAGAACAAAAAACCGCCGTTGCGTATTATTGCGCCGGGACGGGTTTATCGCTGTGATTCGGATGTCACCCATAGTCCGATGTTTCATCAGGTGGAAGGTCTGATGGTTGATAAAGATGTTACCTTTGCCGATTTGAAAGGCATTCTGGAGGCTTTTTTCAAAGCCTTTTTTGAGGTGGAAGACTTGCCGACCCGTTTCCGTCCTCATTATTTTCCCTTTACCGAACCATCGGCTGAAACCGACATCCAGTGTGTTTTGTGTGACGGTAAAGGCTGCAAGGTGTGTGGCCACACTGGCTGGATAGAGGTTATGGGTTGCGGTATGGTCAACCCGGAAGTGTTTCGTCATGTCGGCATCGACCCGGATGTTTATACTGGCTTTGCCTTTGGTTTTGGCATCGATCGTCTGGCGATGCTGCGTTATGGTATTGATGATTTGCGAAAACTGTTTGATAACGATGTTCGCTTTTTAAAACAGTTCGGCTAAAGCGCAAAAGAGGAAATAGCGATGAAAATAAGCGAAAACTGGTTGCGTGAATGGGTAAATCCGGATATTTCTACCGAAGAGCTGGCGCATCAACTGATTATGTCCGGCACTGAACTGGATGCAATTGAAGCGGTGGCGTCTAACTTCACTCATGTTGTTGTCGGGCTGATAAAATCCATAGAACAACATCCGGATGCTGATCGTCTGACCGTCTGTCAGGTTGATGTGGGCGCGGATGAATTGATTCAGATTGTGACTAACGCTAAAGTCAAGGAAGGCCAGAAGGTTCCAGTCGCCATGATTGGCGCTGAATTACCTGAGCCTGACGGCAAGATTTTCAAAATTAAAAAGAGTAAATTACGCGGCGTATTATCCCAGGGTATGTTCTGTGGCGCTGAAACGCTGGGTATGGGTGAGGCCGGAGAAGGCTTGCTGGAGATTCCGGATGAGGCGGTGTTAGGCGCTGATTTGAGAGCCGTTTTAAAACTGGATGATGTGGTGCTGGATCTCGACACAACACCGAACCGCGGGGATTTGTTGTCGCATGCTGGCGTCGCGCGCGAAGTTGGCGTGATTACCGGCACCGAGGTGACGGAACCAGAAATCAGGCCGGTTCAGGCAACGCTTAGCGATATCCTGACAATCAAAATAAGCGCTGCTGATTTATGTCAGCGTTATACCGGACGCGTGATACGAGATGTCGATGTCAATGCTGGAACGCCTTACTGGATGAAGGAGAAACTGCGGCGTGTTGGCATTAGAAGTCTTGGTCCTGTTGTGGATGTCACCAATTATGTCATGATGGAATTGGGGCAACCGATGCATGGCTTCGATCTGGACGCCCTGGATGGCGGCATTACGGTGCGACAGGCGCAACAAGGCGAAAAACTGACCTTGCTGGATGGTAAGGAAATCTCGTTGCGCGCTGATACGCTGGTGATTGCCGATGACAAAAAAGCATTGGCATTGGCGGGCATCATGGGCGGGGAACAATCCGCCGTGACAGAGGCAACGGAAAATATTTATCTGGAAAGCGCCTATTTTGTGCCGGAAAAAATCATGGGCAAGGCGCGTAGCTACGGCTTGCATACCGACTCATCCCATCGCTTTGAGCGCGGCGTATCGCCGGATTTACAACTCAAGGCGCTGGAGCGCGCCACCCAGTTGATCCTGGATATATGCGGCGGACAGGCCGGGCCTGTTTCAGATGTCAGCACAAACGACAAACTGCATCAGCGCGATGAAATCTTTTATGCGCGTGGTCGCACCCGACGGCATCTTGGCGTTGATGTCGCGGATGAGCGAATTGAAGATATTCTGGTTCGCCTTGGTTGCGAGGTTAATGCAAGCGCGAGCGATGATGGAAGTGAGGATGGTTGGAGGATTACCCCGCCAGTATTCCGTTTTGACCTGTCGATGCCTGAAGACATCGTCGAGGAAATTGCGCGTATTTATGGCTACGATAATATTCCGGCTGTTTTGCGTCCGATGGAACCGCGAATTGTGCTCAAGCCGGAAACGGAGGTTCGTGAAGAAGACTTGCAGAATTTGCTGCTTGCGCGCGGCTATCGTGAAGCTATCACTTATAGTTTTGTTCCGCCTGAAGTGGAGTCCTTGTTAAGCGGCGGTGCTGAACAGATCAGGCTGACTAACCCGATTTCGGAAGAATTATCGGTGATGCGCAGAACGCTTTGGTCTGGCCTGATACCAGCGCTGGATAAAAACGTCAAACGCCAGCAACAGCGTGTGCGTCTCTTTGAAACAGGCCTTACCTTTGTTAAAACAGGCGATGGCTTGCCCGAACAGCGCAAAAAACTGGCGGGCGTCATAACAGGGCCGCTGTATGATGAACAATGGAGCGCGGACGCCAGAATGGTTGATTTCTATGATGTGAAAGGCGATGTTGAAGCCCTGCTTGACGAGGCAAGCGCGCAAACGTTCGAATTTAAGACGGCTGAGCATGCGGCGCTACATCCCGGACAGTCTGCTGAAATTATCTGCGAAGGACGCACGGTGGGCTTTTGCGGCGCGCTACACCCGGCAGTTGAAAAGAAGCTGGATCTGGATCAAGCCGTGTTTGTATTTGAGCTTGATCTGGATTTAATGATGCAAAAGAAAATGCCCCATTATTCCAGGGTTTCGCCTTACCCTTCCATACGCCGAGATCTGGCTTTACTGCTTGATAAGAATACAAAATACGCCAATATCGCAAATTGTCTTACCGAAATGAACATGGATCAATTAGTAGATTTTATGATTTTTGATGTTTATTCTGGAGAAAAGCTTGATTCAGGGCAAAAAAGCATCGCCTTAGGCTTGATTTTTCAGGACTTTTCGCGCACCCTAGAAGAACAGGAAATTAATGGCTATGTTGAGAAGATTATGGCCAGATTGACAAGTGAGACAGGCGCGGTTTTAAGATAATGATTTCGTTATTAATGTTTTCCTTTGTCGTTTCCATATGTTTTTACAAGGTTTTTTCGAAATCCATACAAAATCAATATAAAAGATAGTAGCAATAGACAACACCAAAGGTTAGGAGCAGCACAATGACGCTTACCAAGGCAGGCATGGTCGAACATCTGTTCGATGAGCTCGGTTTAAATAAACGTGAGGCCAAGGAACTGGTTGAAATGTTCTTTGAAGAAATTCGAACTGCGCTGGAACACGGGCAAAATGTAAAGCTTTCCGGTTTTGGCAACTTCATGTTGCGCGACAAGGCGCAACGCCCTGGGCGCAATCCCAAATCGGGCGAGGCCATTCCCGTGAGCGCGCGACGCGTGGTTACTTTCCGACCTGGTCAGAAACTTAAATCAAGAGTAGAGAAATATGCTGGAAACCTCTAATAACAACGAATTGCCAGCGATTCCGGGGAAACGCTATTTTACAATCGGGGAAGTGAGTGAACTCTGTGCTGTTAAGGCGCATGTATTGAGATACTGGGAACAGGAGTTTCCAGATCTTAAGCCGATGAAGCGTCGCGGCAATCGACGCTATTACCAGCGTAAGGATGTGGTCATGATTCGCCAGATTCGCAGTCTGCTGCATGAGCAGGGTTATACCATTAATGGCGCGCGCCAGAAGTTAAGCGGAGAAGAAGCCGTGGTTGATAGCAAACAGGCTAATCAGCTCACGCGACAAATGATCGCGGAACTCGAAGATGTGCTAAAAATATTGCGCTAGCCAGCGGCGCCGTAAGTCTGGCGCTGTTTACCACTGCCGTGGTAGCTTTCGTTCGATGGTGATGCGTTTCCCATCAATGCTGATATAACCACCGGTGCGCAGTTCCTTTAATATGCGGCTAATCATTTCCCGTGAAGAGCCTACCATTTCCGCCAGATCCTGGTGCGTCAGGCGCTCGGTTCTGATTCTGCCATCCAGTGCTTCGCTGGATTCCTTGTAAAGCACCTGCACCAGCCTTCCATAAACATCCAGCGACGTCAGGTCGCAAATGGTTTTGTCCATTTCCCTAATTCGGGAAGTAAGCGCCTTGAATATCAATGGACATATTTCAGAATGATGATTGATAAATTCGCTGAAATGCTGATGGCTTAAATGCAGTAATTTACTATCCTCAACCGTGATAACGGATGCAGATCGCGGCGCATCGTCCAGCAGGCTTAATTCACCAAAGAAATCGCCCATTCCCAGGAATGAAAAAATGGTCTGGTTGCCATCAGCGTCGCTGGCTAAAACTTTAAGCCTTCCCTGCAACACAATGTATAAACTGCGGGTGTCATCCCCCTGCGAAATCACAATCGTGTTCCGTTTGTAATTTAATTCTTTAATTAATCCGGATAATTCAGAAAGCGCTTCTTCCGGTAGATTGGAAAAAAGCGGCAAACGCGATAGTTGCCGGCTTCGCGCTTCCGGGGAGAGTAATTGTTTATCCATGGGCTTTTTTCTACTTAATAGGGATTATTACTAATTATAGCCATGCATCATCTTTTTTGGTGATAAATGTCACATTAATTATGTGAACTCTATCACGGTACTATACTTCATTTATCGGTATCTTAAACATAACAACAAAGGATAACTATTCATTAATCCAAGATACGGATAAACAGAGAAGGGAGTTTGATCATGGATGCGATACAAACGACAATCAAAATAAAGCCCATAATAAAGATCAATAAAACGGCGATTTCAGGATTCGAAAGACTGAAAATTAACAAGCTGCGCAGGCAAGTGGTGAAATCTTATCATCGGCTCGGAGAAACGACTGAGAGCATAGACGCAATCAGCACGTTGCTGACAAAGTTTCATCAACACCTGCAACAAACATTGTTTAATCAAGGGAAGGATTCCGGACAATACAATGAACTGGTGGAAAAAGCGGTTGCGAGTGCAAAATATCAACGCTTCAGTTTGATGAATGATGACCTGATTAAAATATCGTTGCATATTATGCCTAAAGGGATGCAAATACCCATGCATGCGCATCCAGGTATGTTTAGTGCTACGTTGCTTAAGCAGGGACGTTTGCAGATCAGACAGGATTCTTGGGGCAGAATGGCTCCTTTGCAGGGCGGAGCAAAGCAGACTGTACTTGAATCAAACGAAATTAATGTTGGCTTGCCTGTATTGAATAATTTGCACCAAATTCAGGTTGAATCTGATGTGGCTGTTTTCTTTAGCTTGAGGATGAAACTGAATCCCGATCGTAACGGCTTAACACACAGAAATAGGAAACGACTCGCTATTCCGGGCTTTGTCATGGGTATGATGTTCCCGTTTATTTCACTGGGCAATACCTCAGGCTCAATGTTTCCCGCCAATAATGGCATAGAAAAAAACTACGCCGGATTAGTGTTGGCCAGTGAACGGGAGGTGATTTTCAAACAGTCGACCCCGGCTCGTTCTCAACGCAGTCAGTTACTACTGAAAGCTGAAAAAATGCGGCTTTCGGGAGACTATGAGCTGCAGGTTGAGGCGGTCGCATATTATCAACAGTTCGCGCAACAAGGCGATGCTGAATCACAATACTGGCTGGGTGTGATGTTCCTGGATGGCAGCGGGATTACCGAGGATAACGATGCCGCGCTGGAATGGATATCGCGTGCGGCTGATCAGGATTACCCGCCCGCCAAAAAACTGCTTGCCCATTTGCTGGCGACTGATTTTGATATGGACTGTTAATACACTGTCAAGGTTAAACTATTTTGAGCTGTATTCAGAGGGCTTGCATTGAACCACGAAGCGCGCGAAGGACGCGAGGAAACAAAACAACAAAAATCGTGTGCTTAGTCTCTTTCGTGGTAAAAAATAGGTTTTGGGACGTTTTTTTTGCCAGGATTTATTTTTTTAAAGCGATAACAATCAGCGCCAATCCTGCGCCGCCGATAACCCAACTAACTAACGGGATATTGCTGAATGCCGTCAACAGTGATGTGTTGGCGAGTGCTGCGGTGATGATCAGCGTAGCGCCGCTGATGCTCAGGATGGTCTTGCGGTTGGCTGTTTTTATTTCGCGGCGTAATTGTTCGATTTGCTGCGACTCCATTTGCAGGTTGAATTGGCGGTCGTGCATCTGGCGAATCAGGTCATTGACCAGGATGGGCATGTCCGGCAACTGCTCCAGAAATTTTGGCAGGTTGGCTTTTGCGCCCTTGTAAAGATGACGGAAGCCGACCTGCTCATCCATCCAGCGTTGCAGGAAAGGTTTGGCTGTCGCCCAGAGATCCAGGTCGGGGTAAAGTTCCCGTCCCAGTCCTTCGATGTTGAGCAGCGTTTTTTGTAATAAGACCAGCTGTGGTTGGACTTCCATGTTAAAGCGACGCGCAGTCTGAAACAGGCGCAACAAGAGTTTTCCGTAGGAGATTTCCTTGATAGGCAACTGGAAAATGGGCTCGCAAACGGTGCGAATCGCCGCTTCAAATTCGTTGACCTTGGTTTCCGCCGGCACCCAGCCGGATTCGATATGCGCCTCGGCGACGCGCTTGTAGTCGCGGTTGAAAAAGGCATGCAGATTTTCGGCCAGATAACGCTGGTCTTCAGGAGTCAGTGTGCCAACTATGCCGAAATCAACCGCCAGATAACGTGGATTATCGGGTTTATTGATGTCGACGAAAATATTGCCGGGGTGCATATCCGCATGGAAAAAATTATAGGTGAATACCTGGGTAAAAAAGATTTCCACGCCGCGTTCGCCCAGCACCTTCATGTTGACGCCAAGTGATTTGAGTCGCTCCACTTCGCCGATGGGAACGCCATGGATTCGCTCCATGACGAGAACATCCTTGACGCAATAATCCCAGTATACTTCAGGCACATAAATATCATCGAAGCGGCCGTTGTCGCCCGCAGAATTACGGCGTAACTGGCTTGCGTTGGCGGCTTCGCGCGCCAGATCCAGCTCGTCGATGATGGTTTTTTCATATTCTTCGACCACTTCGACCGGACGCAGGCGTTTTCCAATGTCGGTAAAACGATGCACCATACGCGCGATCAGATACATCAGGTCAATATCATGGCGAATGGTTTTTTCGATGCCGGGGCGCATCACCTTGACGATCACATCTTCGCCATCCGGCAGGGTGGCGGTATGCACCTGGGCGATGGAGGCGGATGCCAGCGGTGTTTCATCAAAAGTTTTGAATAATTGGTTGACTGGTTTGCCCAGCGATTTTTCTATGATTTTACGGGCTTGTTCGCCGCGAAAGGGCGGCACATTGTCCTGTAGTCTGGCGAGTTCATCCGCCAGATCTTCGGGCAGCAGATCGCGGCGCGTTGACAGCACCTGACCGAATTTTACAAATACCGGGCCAAGGTCTTCCAGCGCCTTGCGGATGCGTTCGCCGCGCGGCGCGCGTGGTTTGCTTTTGTTCCAGTTCCAGGGTGAGAGGTGGTAGATAAAGATCAGAGGCCGGAACAGTGGAATGGCGTAAACGAATTCATCCAGGTTGTGCCGAATCAGCACGCGGTTGATAAAAAACAGTCGTGAAAGCTGTGCTAATAGACGGGAAAATCGAGTCATTGTTATTTTTCTTGTTGTAATTTTCCGGATTTCATCAGGTGTTTAACACGCGCTTCCAGTCTGTCTACCGCCATTCGTGTTTCATCGACCTGCTCCAGAAAATGATTGATTTCGCTGGCGGTCGGCGTCAGGTGGATTTCTTCACTTACATACTCGCCAGTGTTGAGCTGCATGGCTTCGGCGCTTTCCCTGAGCCAGTCGGAGGCGTTTTTGACAAGCTTGCCGGTCTTATGCGCCAGCGTATCGCCAATCACTCTGGATAGCAGCTCTTCCCAGTCAATATCAATATCGCGCAGGATGGCGCTAAAGCTTTCGGCTACGCGGCTGTCTCCTTCAATTTCGACATCGCTTTTCAGTAGCGTTTCGCCGGCATTGTCGGATACGCCGAGTCGCATCAGCGCCAGCGGCGAACCTTTGATGGTTGCATCTACCTGACCATCTGCAGGGTAATTTCCAAGCACTTCAATGCCCTGTGACGAGGGTAAAAAATAAAGCGTTAAATCCAGTCCGGTGATGCGCAAGGCGATGATCTTGCCTTCCAGAGCGGCGAGGCGCGCGAAGGCTTCATCATCCAGCTTGAGCCAGGCGTTTATGGCTGTTTCAATGCTGGCGAGCAGGGCGACCGGAATTTGCATTAGAATTTATAACCTGTATGCAAGGTCACAATGCCGCCTGTCATATTGTGATAGCTTACGCGCTCAAAACCGGCGTCTTCCATCATGCCTTTAAGCGTCTCCTGATCCGGGTGCATGCGGATGGATTCGGCCAGATAGCGGTAGCTATCGGCGTCATTGGCGACCAGCTTCCCGATCAGCGGCAACAGCTTGAAGGAATACTGGTCATAGACGGGTTTCAGGCCGGGCAACACCGGTTTGGAAAATTCCAGCACCATCAGCTTGCCGCCGGGTTTCAGTACGCGATACATGGAGCGTAGCGCCGCATCCTTGTCGGTGACATTTCTAAGTCCGAAAGCGATAGTGATGATGTCGTACAGGTTGTCTTCAAATGGCAGGCATTCTGCATTGGCCTGAACATATTCGACATTGCCCGCAATCCCCATATTTGTGAGTCGTTCTCGCCCGTTTTCCAGCATGGAGCCGTTAATATCGGACAGTGTGACCAGGCCTTCCGGGCCGACAATACGTGCAAATTTTGCCGCCAGGTCTCCCGTGCCGCCTGCCAGATCAAGTATCTTGTCGCCTTTTTTTGCGCCAGAGGTTTCAATGGTATAGCGTTTCCAGAGACGGTGAATCCCCGCTGACATCAGGTCATTCATGACATCGTATTTATCAGCGACAGAATGGAAAACGTCGGCCACTTTGTCAGCCTTGACGGCTTTATCTACCTGCTGAAAACCGAAATGGGTTGTTTCATGCTCACTGGATTGCTTGTCCGGTTTTTGACTCGGGTCTTGCTGTGTATGGTTTGACATGCTGGTTCCATTTGCGCCGGATAACGGCGTGAATAAAATAGTCGCTTAAATAATAAGCAAACGCAGTAGATTAAATTAGCTATGATTGTAACAAGGGTCAACCATTATTAAATCACTATTCGGTGAAAAACAGGAAATTTTTTCACGGAGAGAAAG
>JANTHA010000077.1 GCA_024762625.1 Thiotrichaceae bacterium | reverse complement strand
TCAGCGGGTCAAAACCGATAACGCGCATGCCAAGCGCCCATGCGGCATTCGCCACCAGTACGCCGATTGCGCCCAGACCCACCACGCCAAGGGTGCGGCCCGGCAATTCAAAACCGGCGAAATTCTTTTTGCCAGCTTCCACCTGTCGAGTGATTTCTTCATCGCTGCCTTCAAGGCCTTTTGCAAAATCCCGCGCCAGCGCCAGGTTACGACAGGCCATTAACATACCTGCAATCACCAGCTCTTTAACCGCATTCGAATTAGCGCCTGGCGCATTGAATACCACCACGCCCGCTTCGGTCATCCTGTCCAGCGGAATATTGTTGACGCCTGCGCCAGCGCGACCTACCGCTTTGAGTGATGCGGGTATCTCCATATCGTGCATCTTGTAGGAACGCAGTAAAATGGCGTCCGGATTTTCGATCTCATCGGAAACCACATATTTGGAAGCAGGCAGCAGGCCCAGCCCCTTGTCGGAAATATTATTGAGTGTTTGAATGGAGTAATTCATGTTGCTCCTTTGAAATTTTATATCCTGGGTATTAAAAAATTGCGGCTGGCGTGTTTAGATTTAATTTCAGATCAAGGCGCCAATGCGCGTAAAATTTGAGCGTATCAATGATACCCGATCATTCGAGCACATAAGCAACGATGAGCTGGAATAAAAGTTGAATGCGCTAGCCGTATTGTTTTTCGAAATCAGCCATCATCTCTATCAACGCATCAACCCCTGCTTCCGGCATGGCGTTGTAAATACTGGCGCGCATACCGCCAACAGAACGATGCCCTTTTAAAGTCACCAGATCACGCGCGGCGGCCTGTTCCAGAAACTCGCCATCCAGTTCTGAATTGGCCAGAGTAAATGGCACATTCATCCAGGAGCGATAGGGTTCATCCACCGGGTTTTTATAAAAATCGGAATTATCAATTGCAGCGTACAGCTTTTTCGCCTTGCGCTTGTTGATCTCCGCCATAGCTTCCAGGCCGCCTTTTTTCTTGAGCCACTGGAACACCAGACCCGACAGATACCAGGCGTAGGTTGGCGGCGTATTATACATGGAGTCCGCCTTCGCCTGTACTTCGTAATTCATCAAGGTGGGGGTGATTTTTTCCGCCTTGCCGATCAGGTCATCGCGAACGATTACGATGGTCAAGCCAGCCGGGCCGATATTCTTTTGCGCGCCGGCATAAATCAAACCAAATTTTGATACATCTATGGGGCGTGACAAAATCGTGGATGACATATCCGCGACCAGCGGCACATCGCCGCTTTCCGGAACAAAGTTAAACTCCACGCCGCCTATGGTTTCGTTGGGCGTATAGTGCAAATAGGCCGCATCCGGGTTGAGCATCCAGCTTGAAAATTCGGGGATGGTGGTAAAATTGCTGTCTTCGGATGTAGCAACCACATTAGCGGAACAATAACGGCTCGCCTCGGCGATGGCTTTTTTCGACCATGCGCCGGTGTTGACGTAGTCAGCGTTATCCTTGCCGCGCAGCAGATTCAACGGGATCGCGGAAAACTGCTGGCTTGCGCCGCCCTGCAAAAACAGCACCTTGTAGTTCTCGGGAATCGCCATCACCTCACGCAAATCCGCCTCGGCCTGTTCCGCAATCGACATGTATTCCTTGCCGCGGTGCGACATTTCCATGACCGACATGCCGCTGCCATTCCAATCGAGCATTTCCGACTGAGCCTGTTCCAATACTTCCTGCGGCAACATCGCAGGGCCGGCGCTGAAATTATATTTGCGTGTCATTTAAATAATTCCTGTTATCTGTGATTCAAAAAAGCGTTTTACCATGATCCAGTCCAAGATGCATGAACAAATTATGGTTTTTGTTGATCAGGCGCATCAGATGATGTGCAAACCCCAACGCTCTCGCCAACGATATCTGACGCCGCATTGAGCGTATAGCTAATCGGCGTCGCCAGCGATATGCCTTTTTGCCGCGAAGTTTCGAGCATCAGTTGCAACAGGCGCTGGCGCGTCAGCATCAGTTTTTCTACTCCCTTTGTGTAGTAATAAAAGCGCCATTCAACGGCATGATCGCCGGTATTTGATACGCCATATTCAAGCTGGTGTTGCTCCTCAATCGGAATACCCTTGTCTTTCGCAGCCTTTTCATAGGCTGTTTCAAACAGATCCCTGACCTGCTCCGGCGACACATCATAGCCTATCTTGAAAACCAGGCTTTCGCGCAAGCCGCGCGCCGATGCAAAACGCGACAGGTTGTGAACCGTAAAATCACGCAATTTCGAGTTTCTAATCATAACCCTATGATTATTAATAATATTAAGTATCACCGTATGAAACACTTTAGTCTTGTAAACCAGTCCGTAAATCGTCTCAGAACCATCCCTGAACTGGATCACATCGCCCTCGGAGAGCATGTCGCTATTGAGTATAATCAAGCCATGAAAAATATCCGGTCCCCAGATATTTGAGGTAAGCGCCAGAAATACGCCGATGAGTCCAATCACGCCGCCAGCTTCGAGCACCGAATCAAAACCCAGCAGACGAATAACGCCAACCAATGCGATGACACCGATAAAAATACTGCTGAATATGCTCAGCATGCGCGTCTGGTAAGTAGAACTAAAGCGCTTTTTACCGTTTATTTCGCGTTCCTTACCGTATTGTCGCACCCAGAAAGCATGCGCCAGATGCATAGCAAGATAGGCAAAATAGACAATCGCAAGCACGGCCAGAATATGCAACAGCGTGCTTTTATTTTGCTGATCCTGGAAAAAGCGGTAATAACCGTAAGCGATCATGATCAGCAGGTTCAGCGCCCTGAAAATCATCACCTTGCGATTGAATCCGGGGACTTTGTCCGGCGTGGAATAAAGCAGTTTCAGAATCTGTCTGGCGAATACCAACAACACAAGGTTGACGCCCAGCACAAGGTATCCCTGAGCGTCAAACTGGTTGAGCAGCGTCACAAAACTATTCACGATTTAGCGCCCTGGGGTGCAAACAAGTTCGCATGGCTTACGCCTCGCTTGAATCGTCGTTTGAATCCTGCTCCGGGTTTTTCGTATTATTTTTATCGGTGTTTTCTTCGATGTTTGCAGCTTTATCTTCTGCCTTGTCTTCTGCTTCTTTTTCGGCATCGCTTTTTTCGTGTTGCTCGTCCTCATCATCCATGCTCGCAATACGCTCAATCTGACACAACACTTCGCCCTTGCCCAGCTTGATCAGGCGCACGCCCTGAGTATTACGGCTGGTGATGGAGACATCCTTGACCGGCGTCCTGACCAGCGTTCCGCCGTTGGTGATCAGCATGATTTCGTCATCATCGGTAACCTGCACCGCGCCAACCGCTTTACCATTGCGGGTAGAAGTCTGAATGGCGATCACGCCGCTGCCGCCGCGTTTCTGTTTTGAGAACTGCTCTACGTCAGTGCGTTTGCCATAGCCGTTTTCGGTCGCCATCAGCAGGCGTCCTTCATCCAGAATGATCAACGCATTCACCTTGACGTCATCCGGCATCTTGATGCCTCGTACGCCCGCAGCGGTGCGTCCCATTCCGCGCACGTCCGATTCGTCAAAACGGATCGCCTTGCCTTGCGAGGTAAACAGCATCACTTCACTATCGCCTTCGGTAATTGCGACATCAACCAGCTGGTTTTCCTCTCGCAGGTCGATAGCAATAATCCCCGATGCGCGCTCATTGGAGAACGCCTTGAGCTCGGTTTTCTTGACTGTGCCATTTTCGGTCGCCATGAACACAAATTTGCCGTCTTCATACTCGCGGATCGGCAAAATCGCCTGGATGCGTTCGCCCTCTTCCAAAGGCAACAGATTGACAATTGGCCTGCCTCGCGAAGTACGCGACGCCATCGGCAACTGGAACACCTTAAGCCAGTAGAGGCGACCGCGCGAGGAGAAGCACAGAATGGTGTCGTGGGTGCTCGCCACAAACAACTTCTCGATAAAGTCTTCATCCTTCATCTTGGTGGCGGTTTTGCCGCGCCCGCCACGACGTTGCGCGCGATAGGTATCCAGAGGCTGCGCCTTGGCATAACCGGCATGTGATAAGGTAACAACGACGTCTTCTTCCGGAATCAGATCAATATCCACCAGATCTTCACCGATCGCATTAATTTTGGTGAGGCGCTCATCGCCATACATTTCACGCATTTCGATCAGTTCGTCGCGGATCACGCGCATCAAGCGATCCGGATCGCCCAGTATTTCAAGAAAATCTATAATTTTAAGCAGTACATCTTTGTATTCATTGAGAATTTTATCTTTCTCAAGGCCTGTCAAACGGTGCAATTGCAAATCAAGGATCGCCTTAACCTGCGCATCGGAAAGCCAGTAACCATCCTCTTTAAGGCCAAAGCGCGGATCCAGATCTTCAGGTCGCGCGGTATCAGAGTCGCCGCGCTGCAACATTTCCATCACAATATCGGCATTCCAGGCTTTCGCCAGCAGGCGTTCGCGCGCCTCCGCCGGATTGGCCGACGTTTTAATCGTTTCGATAATCTCGTCGATGCTGCCAAGCGCCACCGCAAGACCTTCCAGTATATGCGCCCTGGCGCGCGCCTTGCGTAACAGATAGATGGTGCGGCGCGTCACCACTTCGCGGCGATGACGGATAAACGCTTCGAGTATTTCCTTGAGGTTGAACAGCTTGGGCTGGCCATCCATCAGGGCGACCATATTGATGCCAAAACTGTTCTGCATCTGGGTCTGCTTGTACAGGTTATTGAGTATCACCTCGGCGTTTTCGCCGCGCTTGACCTCAATCACCATGCGCATGCCTTCCTTGTCGGACTCATCGCGCAATTCGGAAATGCCTTCAATTTTCTTGTGCTTGACCAGTTCAGCAATTTTTTCAATCAAACGCGCCTTGTTAACCTGATAAGGCAACTCGGTAACGACGATTTTCTCACGGCCATTCTTATCCGTTTCGAAATCGGCGACCGCCCTTATTTTGACGCTGCCGCGCCCGGTATGATAGGCCTGTTTGATCCCATGTGCGCCATTGATCACGCCTGCTGTCGGGAAATCCGGCCCGGGGATATGTTGCATCAGGTCATCAATGCTCAGCGAACTATCTTCGATCAGCGCCAGCGTCCCGTTAATCACTTCTGTGATATTGTGCGGCGGTATATTGGTCGCCATGCCCACCGCGATGCCGGAGGAGCCATTCAGCAACAGATTCGGCAGTCGCGTAGGAAAAACCACCGGCTCGAACTCGGAATCATCGTAGTTGCCGACAAAATCAACCGTTTCCTTGTCAATATCGGCGAGCAATTCATGCGCAATTTTGGACATGCGCACTTCGGTATAACGCATGGCAGCGGGCGAGTCGCCGTCCACTGAACCGAAGTTGCCCTGCCCGTCAATCAGCATATAGCGCATCGAAAACGGCTGCGCCATGCGCACCATGGTGTCATACACCGCCGTATCGCCATGTGGATGGTATTTACCAATCACGTCACCGACGATACGCGCCGACTTTTTATAGGGCTTGTTAAAGTCGTTCTTGAGTTCGTGCATCGCATACAAAACGCGGCGATGCACCGGCTTGAGACCATCCCGAACATCCGGCAATGCGCGCCCGACAATTACGCTCATGGCGTATTCCAGATACGACTTGCGCATCTCGTCTTCGAGGTTAATCGGGATTATTTCTTTTGCGAATTCAGCCATATTGTCAGTGTCGGTATTGGTGTATTTTCTGGTTATAAAAAAGGTGCGCGAAGTATAGCAGAATGGCGCTGCAAAAGTAGTTTTTAGCGCGGATTAATTGCGCTTGCGGCGGCGCAGATTTAAACCGCAATATTGCATAGGGACGGCTCGCCGCCAATGCTATAATTCCGCGCCATGCCTATCATAAAAAGCAACTTCAAAACCGCCTGGTGGCTTTCCAATCCACACCTGCAAACGCTCTGGCCCACCCTATTGCGCAAGCGCCCCGTCATTGCATTGCAAAACAGACGTCTGGAGCTTCCCGATGGCGATTTTATAGACCTTGCGCACACTCAAATTGACGACAAACCGATCGTTGTACTGCTTCATGGTCTGGAAGGCTCGCTACACTCACACTACATCAAACCATTGATCAGGATGCTTGACGATGCGGGCTACGGCGTTTTCTTCATGCACTTTCGCGGCTGCAGCGGTCAGCCCAATCGTTTAGCGCGCGGTTATCACAGCGGTGAAACCGGCGATTTACAGACGCTTGTTGAATACCTGAGCAGCCGCTATTCTCAAGGCGTTTTTGCCGTGGCGGGTTTCTCCCTGGGCGGAAATGTCGTTCTGAAATGGCTGGGCGAACAGGGCGAACGGGCGGCCGTTACAACCGCGATCGCGATCTCGGTTCCTTTTAAACTTGCCGATGCGGAAGACAGGCTGGAAAAAAGCGTCTCCCGCCTTTATCAAAGCTACCTGTTATCCCGCTGCCGTAAAAAGTATAAGGAAAAATTTTCTACAGGCGCGCTAGAATCACCGCTTGGCTCCATTGAAATAGACAAACTCAAAACATTCTACCAATTCGATGACCAGGTGACTGCCCCACTGCACGGCTTTAATGGCGCAGATGATTATTACAATCAATGCAGTAGCCGCCAGTTTTTAAGGAACATCCGCAAACCAACGTTGATTATTCACGCCAAAGACGACCCCTTCATGTGGGAACAGACGGTTCCTGACGAAACCGAATTATCTAATTCTGTATATCTTGAATTATCTGAGCGCGGCGGTCATGTCGGCTTTGTGGGCGGAACCCTGCCCTTCATTCCTGAATACTGGTTGGAACAACGTATTATCAAGTGGTTACAAACACAAGATAAACATAGCATCAATAAAGTTTCAATAAAGCGCAAAAAATGAATCAGCAAAGAAAACCCAGCGGCAAGCCCCCTTCTCCACTCCCGATGCGCCAGGGCGTGTCAGCCAGCCGCGTCTGGGTTCCCCAGAAAAACGAATACGGTCATGCAACGCTGCTTGATTTTCTGGTTCAGCGGTTTCCCTTTATCCAGCGCGAAATTCTGATCGAACGCATGCAACGCGGCGACATTGTCGATGAAAATGGCAAGCCATTTGACAAGAACACGCCCTACCAGGGTGATTTCTTTCTGTTTTATTATCGAGAAATACCCAACGAACCCGTCATTCCATTTAAAGAAACCATCCTATTTCAGGATGAGCATATCATCGTGGTCGACAAGCCTCATTTTGTGCCTGTAACCCCCACCGGACGTTTCGTGCGAGAAAGCCTGCTGGCGCGCCTCAAACATCAATTTCAAAATGAGCAGATCAGCCCCATCCACCGGCTTGACCGGGAAACCGCCGGCGTTATGCTGTTTACCTGTAAGCGCGAAGCGCGCAGACCTTACCAGATGCTGTTCCAGAATCGCGAGGTAAAAAAAAGCTACGAAGCGATTGCGCCGCGCCCCGCCAATGAGCAGGACTTCCCATTAACTCGCCGCAGCCGCCTTATCAAGAGCGAACCGTTTTTCATTATGAAGGAAAGCGACACTCGGATGAACGACAAAAGCAATTCCGTCATCAATGACGTCACCAATGACAATACCAACGCCGAAACGCACATTTCAATTATTGAAACCAAAGGCGATCTTGCCAGATACCGGCTCAAACCACACACCGGCAAACAGCATCAACTCAGGGTGCACATGAATGCGCTCGGCATACCAATACTGAACGACCCCTTTTATCCTGAACTGCTGCCCTGCAAGGGCGAAGACTATACAAACCCACTGCAACTACTCGCCAGATCGCTCTCGTTCATTGATCCGATCACACAGGAAGAACGGTATTTTGAAAGCCGCTTGACGCTAACGTTTTAAAATTAACTAATGGGCGCGCCTCTATTAATAAACCAGATTAACGCGGTCTTCACCCAGCGTTTTCCTTAATTCTGCAATCGCCTGATCGCTAAGCGGCGCGCTGACGTCCGACCCGAGACGAATCTGGGCGCTGGCCTCCTCGGTTTCATAAGCGATAAACACCGGACAGTGACCATTCTTTGCAGTCTGGTTTTCAGTTTGACTCACAGACTGATTCAAATTAACGCCAGGCAGCAATTCGTCCAGTTTATCTAGCAGTCCGTTGGCGGTCTGTTTTTTATCGACATTGATCATCAGACGACGCAAGAACTGGTTTCTTGCGCCTTCGATATTATAAAGCGCCTCGACGCGCAGACGCACCGCGCCGGTCTGGAAATCGGAGTTGAGCGTACCCTCCACCACCAGCAGCTCTTCCTTTTGAATCACATCTTCGTATTCTTCAAGAATATTGCTGAATATAAACACTTCATAATAGGCGGTCTTGTCATCCAGCGTGACAAAGGCGCGCTTGCCGCGGTCAGTGGTCTGGGTGCGGATCGCCGAAACCAGCCCGACCAGCATCACCGGCGTTTTCTGATATTTCTTGCGGCCGTCGTCTTCGGCCATTTCACTCAAGGTGCGCGATCG
This sequence comes from Thiotrichaceae bacterium, assembly GCA_024762625.1. Taxonomy (GTDB): domain Bacteria; phylum Pseudomonadota; class Gammaproteobacteria; order Thiotrichales; family Thiotrichaceae; genus Cocleimonas. The sequence goes on along the minus strand of JANTHA010000077.1, from coordinate 729 downwards.
CAGCTGTTTTATTTCGGTCTCATAAACATCCAGCGGATGACCGGTCAGATAAAGCCCGATGGCGTCTTTTTCGTATCGCAGGCGCTCTTTTTCGTTCCACTCCTCCAGTTGCGGTATGACTTTTACATCCAGCTCAACTGCGACGGAACCGCCAAACAGATCGCTCTGGCCAATCGCCTGGTCGCGATGCAGTTGATCCGCCATGCGCACAATTTCGGGCAAACCCTCCATCAGACTGCGCCGGTTGGTTCCAAGCTTGTCAAACGCACCGGCGCGGATCAGCGTTTCCAGGATGCGCTTGCTGATTTTACGGCTTTTGACGCGCTGACACATGTCCGCCATGGACTTGAACGGACCATTGGCGTCACGCTCAGCGAGTATTTCGTTGATGGCGCTTTCGCCCGCACCCTTGATCGCGCCCAGACCAAAGATCACGTTATTTTCATTTTCGCTGATGAACTTGTATTCGGAGCGGTTAATGTCCGGCGCCACAACCTCCAGCCCCAGCTGGCGGCAATCATCCACAAAGGTGACCACCTTATCGGTGTTGTCCATATCCGCCGAGAGCACCGCCGCCATGAAGGCCGCCGGATAATGCGCCTTGAGCCAGATAGTCTGGTAGGACACCAGCGCATAAGCGGCGGAGTGCGACTTGTTGAAGCCGTATTCGGCAAACAACTCCATCAGGTCGAAAATTTCGGTGGCGTTATTGGATTCCACACCGTTCTT
>JANTHA010000076.1 GCA_024762625.1 Thiotrichaceae bacterium | reverse complement strand
TGTTGCAAACTTGTCAGCAAAGGATACCAGGCGTAAACCGGGCCATGCGATAACACGCCGCCCGTAATTGCAATCAGCCAACCGCGCATACCGGCTTCATGTCCCAGCAGATGGCGAATTTTATTGGGGTTTACAAAAATATCCATTAACCAGATAAACAGCATAACCAGAAACAGTATTGGCGCGATGCTTTTCAGCAACGATACAAAATGGCTCAACGACGCCTTAATCAGGGCCGCATCAAACAGATACGCGACGCCGTATAAAATAATGACGAAAAGCAAAAACCACCAACCATACTGCCTATTACTTTGTTTATTTTTTTTCATAATCTACTTATGATTCATAGTTGCCGGCTTTTTATCACTGGATGACATTCAAGAGCTCTACGGACATCACGGCAACCAGCAATGCGGCAATGAAAGCCCAGAAATTACGCCAGAGAGCGAACCGCGTTCCAAGCGCAGCCGCTTCGGCAGGCAGCGGAACGATTCCCACCGTGACCCAGGTAACCACCAGCGCTGTTACCGCCATCAGATGAACACCCGCCTTGAGCAATTCGCCGCCAAAAACATAGCTCACTATGGGTTGCGCAGTAGAAACACTCCCGATTACCGCGGCCAGCAAGGTATCCAGCGTCCTGGAATGACCAAACAGTCCACTATGCATAATCTGCGGAATCAGTTGTACTATCATCGCGGCAATCAGCAATACAGCGAGTAAAACCGGCAAAAGCTTCCAGAAGGACAGAACTGTTTTGAAGCCAGATCCCTTTAATCGTTCAAAAAATTCCTTTTCGCCATCCATTCTTACCGCCATCCAGTATAAATATTCACTACGCTTTTATTTGATCTTACATGATTCTCTTGAGTGTGTCTGGCATCAATAAACTGACTACAAATGCCAAATTTTCCATAAAATTCATTCCCTTCATACACCATGCGGGCTAGAATCCGGTTTTTAAACATCATGTAACAACTCAACAATATGTCCAATAAACAAGACCCCCTGACTTACCGCGATTCGGGTGTCGATATCGACACCGGCAACGCGCTCATCGACCGCATCAAGCCTCATACTAAACGCACCATTCGTCCTGAAGTGCTGGGTGGACTCGGCGGTTTTGGCGGCCTGATGGAGTTGCCAGAGGGTTACACACAACCGGTGCTGGTATCCGGAACCGACGGCGTCGGCACCAAGCTCAAGCTCGCGATTGAAGCACAGGTTTACGACACCATCGGCATTGATCTGGTAGCGATGTGCGTTAACGACATCATCGTCACGGGAGCCGAACCGCTGTTCTTCCTCGACTATTTCGCCACCGCCAAACTGGATAACGCGATTGCGGAAGACGTAATCAAGGGTATTGCAGATGGCTGTGTGCAATCAGGCGCTGCGCTCATCGGCGGCGAAACTGCGGAAATGCCGGGCATGTACGCGCCTGGCGATTTTGACCTGGCGGGCTTCAGCGTGGGCGTGGTGGAGCGCGCCGAAATACTCGATCCCGCGGATGTAAAGCCCGGCCATGTGCTGCTGGGGCTTGCTTCCAGCGGGCCGCATTCCAATGGCTACTCGTTGATTCGCAAGGTGCTTGAAGTCAGCGGCGCATCACTGACCGATGAGTTTGAGAATACAACACTCGGTGAAGCGCTGCTTGCGCCGACCACCATCTATGTCAAGCCCGTGCTGGATGCGCTCAGGCAAAACAATATCCATGCGCTGGCGCATATCACCGGCGGCGGCCTCACTGAAAACCTGCCTCGCGTCATGCCTGAAAACAGCAAGGCCGTGATCAACCTTTCCAACTGGAAACGGCCTGCGGTGTTTGACTGGCTTCAACAAAACGGCAATATTGAAGAACAGGAAATGCTTCGCACCTTTAACTGCGGCATCGGCATGGTGGCGGTATTGAGCGAAGCAGACCTGGATTCTGTGCAGTCCGTTTTCAGCAACGCAGGTCTGAAAAGTTATGTGATTGGTTCAATAGATGAATCCGACAAAAGCGAACCCTGCGTCGAGTATCTTTGAGGTTCAATACCAATGATCAAAATAGTGGTACTCATTTCCGGCAACGGAACCAATTTACAGACGATCATTAATCAGATCAACACGGGCGAAATTAACGCCGAAATAGCTGCAGTAATCAGTAACCGCGCAAACGCCTATGGTCTGGAGCGCGCGCGCAAGGCGGGAATTGCAACCGAAGTGCTGGAGCATGGCGACTTTGCTAGCCGCGAAGCCTTTGATCAGTCGCTGGCGAAACTGATTGACCGCTATCAGCCGGATCTGGTGGCGCTGGCGGGCTTCATGCGTATTTTAAGTGATGCCTTTGTACTGCATTACCACAACAAGCTACTCAATATACACCCTTCCCTGCTGCCGAAATATCGCGGCCTTAACACCCACCAGCGCGCGCTTGAGGCGGGCGACAAGCAACACGGCGCAAGCGTCCATTTCGTGATACCCGAACTGGACGCAGGAACCGTAATTATTCATGGCGTGGTGCCGGTAATGGCTGACGATACGGTGGAAACACTCGCGCATCGCGTGCACTGCATCGAACACATCATCTATCCCAAAGCCATTAAATGGCTTGCCGAAAGCGACCTTAAATTTGAAAACGACAGGCTCACCCTGCATGGCAAGGCGCTCACCGAACCAGTCAAGGTGTATCTACCCGCTCATCTGGAACTTTAAGCCCTATCTGCCAGGCGCTTTTTCGGCGCTATGCTGATCAGCCATATCAGACTAGCCAGAATCACGCCAATCAATGGTAAAGCGCCAAGATTAACAATTTTCCAGCCATATTTATGCTGGAAATAACCGGCCGATAATGAAGCCAGCATCACCAGCGTGAAGACCGAAAAATCATTGAGCGCCTGCGCCTTGGCCTTTTCTTCAGGTCGATAAGTTTCCGTAAGCAGCGTTGTCGCGCCGATAAACAGAAAATTCCAACTCACGCCAAGCGCCAGCAGCGCTGTCCAGAAATGCCAGACGCTATGCCCCATCAGATTGATTATTACACAGAGCAAAGCCAGCAATGCGCCAAGCAGCATAATATTCAACAAACCGAATCTCTGGATAAGGTTGCCGGTAATGAATGAAGGCGCAAACATCGCCAGCACATGCCACTGAATCACGAAAGCGGTATCGTCAAACACATGTGTATGGTGTTTCATGGCCAGCGGAGTGGCCGTCATCAGGTAAGACATCACCGCATAGCCCAGCATGCCGCAAATAACGGCAACAATAAATGCCGGTTGTCTTGCAATCACAGCTAGCGGACGCCCTGTGGCGTTTGCTTCTGATTCCCGCGTTTGAGGGCTATTCGTCGATGTAGCATCAGGAATTTTGATAACCAGCATGATCACCAGCACCAGCAGATAAAAACCGATCACATATAAGAAACCGCCTGCGAAGGGATCGCCGCTAAACAGGGAGCGACCATAATTGGCAAGATTTGGTCCGACAAAGGCCGCTATCACGCCGCCCGCCATGACATAGGAAATGGCCCTGGGCTTGTTCGCCTCATCGCTTACATCGACAGCAGCAAAACGATAATAATTGCCAAAGCCATTAAACACGCCAACCAGAAAAGCGCCTAGCGCAAAGCCCCAGAAATGATGATTCAAGATCGACAACACTGCAATCGTCGCGCCGCCAAGCCCGATCAAAGCGCCAAGTATGAAACCGCTGCGACGCCCCCAGCGCCCCATGATCATGGATGCCGGTATGCTGGTTAGCATCAGCCCCAGAAATTGTAGCGAAAGCGGTAAAGTCGAGAGCGACTTATCCTGCGCCAGTGACGAACCCACCAGTGCTGAAACCGTTATCATCAATGACGTGCTGCTCATCATCAACGCCTGGCTGATTGACAAAAGATAGACTGCAACAGGGAGGCTTGATTTTTTCATTAAAATTTCGTCAATTTATAGATTCCAGGATGCATCAACAATAGTTCCTGTGCGATACTTCGTCTACTTTTTATTTCAAGGAAAATCACATGCCTGTACAACGCGCCCTCTTAAGTGTTTCTGACAAAACCGGTTTGCTTGACTTTGCAAAAAAACTGCATGCACGCGGCATTGAGTTGCTCTCGACCGGCGGCACTGCAAAACTACTTGCTGATAACGACGTTCCGGTAGTTGAAGTCTCCGACTACACGGGTTTTCCGGAAATGATGGATGGTCGCGTCAAGACGCTGCATCCTAAAATTCACGGCGGCATACTGGCGCGACGCGGTGTGGATGATGACGTCATGAAACAGCACGATATACCGCCGATAGACCTGGTCGTCGTCAACCTGTACCCTTTTGCAGAGACCATCGCCAGGGAGGACTGTACGCTGGATGAGGCAATTGAAAATATTGACATTGGCGGCCCGACCATGGTGCGCGCCGCCGCCAAAAACCATGCGCATGTCGCAATTGTGGTCAATCCGGGCGATTATATGCGGGTGGAGCAGGAGCTGGAAAAAAACAACGGAGAAATTTCGCACGATTTACGCTTTAAACTGGCGACCAAAGCCTTTGAACACACCGCCTATTACGACGGCATGATCGCCAATTACCTTGGCGCCATTGTCGAGAATGGTAAACCGGAAGGCTTTCCGAGCACCTTTAATTCGCAATTCAAACTGGTGCAAACTACCCGCTATGGCGAAAACTCGCATCAGAAAGGCGCTTTTTACCGTGAGCACAATGTCAAGGAAGCGTGTATCGCCTCTGCAAAACAACTCCAGGGTAAAGAACTTTCCTATAATAATATCGCCGATACCGACGCCGCGCTGGAATGCGTTAAACAGTTTGAAAACGATCCGGCCTGCGTGATCGTCAAACACGCCAATCCTTGTGGCGTCGCCATAGGCGATGACCTGCTGGACGCCTATCAACGCGCATTCAGCACCGACCCTGAGTCTGCTTTCGGCGGCATAATCGCCTTTAACCAGGAGCTGGATGAGAATACTGCGCAAACTATCGTTGACAAGCAATTTGTTGAAGTCATTATTGCGCCAAGCGTCTCCCAACAAGCCATTGAAGCCGTCAGCGCCAAAAAAAATGTGCGTTTGCTGGAATGCGGCGAGTTTGGAAAAGCCCTGCCGCGCCTTGATTTCAAACGCGTCAACGGCGGTTTACTGATGCAGGATGCAGATCTTGCGCTTTATGAAAAACTCGACATCGTGAGCAATCGCAAGCCTACCGATGAAGAAATGCGCGACCTGCTGTTTGCCTGGAAAATCGCCAAGTTCGTTAAATCCAACGCGATCGTTTACGCCAAAGACAATATGACCATCGGCGTGGGCGCAGGCCAGATGAGCCGCATCAATTCGGCGCGTATTGCGGGAATAAAGGCGGAGCACGCTAATCTGACCGTAACCGGATCAGTAATGGCGTCAGACGCCTTCTTCCCCTTCCGCGATGGCATAGACGCCGCCGCTGAAGCCGGTATTTCAGCCGTTATCCAGCCAGGGGGTTCAATGCGCGATGAAGAAGTGATTGCAGCTGCCAATGAGGCCGACATGGCGATGGTGTTTACCGGCATGCGCCATTTCCGTCACTGAGCGTGAATTTGAAAAAAGTTGGTGGGGCGCGTTATTTTAAAAATACCGCGACACCAACAGCCGATCGCCGATTATGTTCATTCCTTTTACCGGGATACGCACCTGATGACCGCTACCCGGCGCAACGTCCATCGGTTCTCCCTTGAGGCTTTCCATGTAATCCAGGGTCATTTCCAGATTATTGCCATCCGGCATAATCAGCTCAAGACGGTCGCCGACTTTGAAACGGTTTTTAACATCCAGTTCAATAAAACCGTTTTCATGATCAACCTTGTATGCTTCGCCTACAAATTGTGATCGGTTGCTTTTGGAAGCATTGATCATGTAGCTCTGGTATTCGTGCGTGTGATGGCGTTGATAGAATCCATCGGTATAGCCGCGGTTGGCGAGGTTTTCCAGTGCACCCAGCAGATTAGCGTCAAATTCCTTGCCCGCCACGGCGTCATCAATCGCTTTTCGGTAGGCCTGTGTGGTGCGCGCCGCATAGTAGTGTGATTTGGTGCGACCTTCTATTTTAAGGCAATCGACGCCGATTTCGCATAAACGCTCGACATGCTCAATGGCGCGCAGGTCTTTGGAATTCATGATATAGGTGCCGTGTTCATCTTCCATGACAGGCAACAGTTCGCCAGGACGCTCCTTTTCTTCGAGAAAATAAACCTCATCGGCCAGCGGATGGCGCTGTTGATCGCCAATGCCCGGGTTATTCAGCATATCCCCGGATAAAACCAGTTCTTTGGGGCTAACAATGCCTTCGTCGGTTTCAAGCGCCGGTTTCGCATCATATTTCCAGCGACAGGAATTGGTGCAGGTCCCCTGATTAGGATCGCGGTGATTAAAATATCCAGACAACAGGCAGCGGCCCGAATAGGCAATACACAAAGCGCCGTGAACAAATACTTCAAGCTCCATATCCGGACATTCCTGACGAATTTCTTCAATTTCATCGAGTGACAATTCGCGCGATAAAATGATGCGTTCAACGCCCATCGTTTGCCAGAATTTAACGCTGGCATAGTTTACTGTATTGGCCTGTACTGACAAATGAATGGGCATATCCGGCCAGGCTTCTCGCGCCATCATGATCAGGCCCGGATCCGCCATGATGAACGCATCCGGTTTCATCGCCGCCACCGGATCAAGATCTTTAACAAAGGTTTTAAGTTTGCTGTTATGCGGTGATGAATTAACCGTCAGGTAAAACTTTTTACCCAGTTCGTGGGTTTCATTGATGCCCTGCTCCAGCTTCTCGTTGAGAAACTCGTTATTACGCACCCGTAAACTATAGCGCGGTTGCCCGGCGTAAATTGCATCAGCGCCATATGCAAAGGCGTAATGCAAGGTTTTCAGAGTGCCGGCAGGGGCTAGTAATTCAGGTTTTTTCATAGTGATCGATCAGCTTGTATTTGCAGCCTGATATCATATCAGATAAATGGTCTGATGACGTTTGGCTGCGGAAAATACAGGGTTAATCAATTATCCTCGCCTGATTTGATCTGTGTCATTTTTTTGACTGGCGCTTTTTATGAAATAGCCTATTCTATAGACATTGTGAATACATATTTATAGCGAGGAAGGAAAGCCATGAAATCTTTATATACCGGCATCGTGTTTGCTTCAACAATGTTGTTTATACCTATGATACAACAGCCAGCATTCGCCGATTTTAGCTTCGGCTCCAAAAGTTTCAGCTTTGGTAAAAACTTTGATTTTGATGATGGCTGGGATGATAACTGGAATAATAGTAAACGCGATGATCGCTGGGATCATCGCTGGAATGACAGTTGGAATGACAGCTGGAATGAAAGCTGGAACAAGAACTGGAATCACGGCTGGAGCCATTCCTGGGGAAAGAGCTGGGGTAATAGCTGGCACAAAAACTGGAATGACAATTGGGGCGATAACTGGGGAAATAACTGGGGAAACAACTGGAACAGAAGGCCGCCTCCATATTATCCTAATCCTCACCATGGCGCGCCTGCAGTTACTCCAGTAACGCCAGACTCGGCTCCCTTGCCCGCGCCGGTTATCCCCCCAGTCAATAATGCAGGAATTCCGCCCGCTTCACCGAATTATTACAATAATCCGGTTTATGGATATAGCTATGCGCCGGTACCCGGTTATGCTCCCGTTCCTGGCTACGCTTCAAATTATGCGCCTGGCTTTCAATCTGGATGGGGAGCGCCGCCGACGCGCATGCCTATTGCACCGCCCAAACCGCCTTCACCGCCCAAACCTCCGGGTTATCAAGCGATGCCAAAGCCCGTCAAGGCTGCGCCAGAGAAGGCTGAAAAACCAGCCAAAAGCGGAGAGAAACAATAACACGCCCGGATTTTCAACAATTTGCCCGTGAGCTTCTATTTGCATTGTATGCATTACAACAGGCAATCAGTTTACTGATTTGCCTGGGTGCGGGAGTTATATCCGGTTCTGTGCTCGCTGAAGATGCCCAAAGGATCAATTCTCTTTCCGGCGAACCCATCGCTGAGCGTCGGCCATTTATCAGAACGTATCATGGCGTAACACTGAGCGATGACTATGCCTGGTTAAAAGCGCCCAACTGGCGTCAAGCCTTGTCTGATCCCGCTCTGCTCCCAGCCGATATCAAGGCTTATCTTAACGCCGAGAATAACTATTTTAATGATAAAATGCGCCCTACCCTGTCCCTGCAACGAGAGCTGTTTCAGGAGTTGAAGGGGCGCAAAACGCTTGAAGACAGCACTGTTCCGGTCATTGATGGCGCATACGCCTATTTCTCGCGTTACCTGGCGAACAGGGATTACCGGCTTTTTTACCGACGGCCGCTTAAGGCGTTCGGCAATCAACGTGAGCTGTTCTCTCTTGAACCCCATCCAGCCGACCAATTGTTGCTCGACGTTAATCTACTGGCCAGGCGCAAACCCGGTTTTAATCTAGGCGCTGTCAAACACAGCTTTAATCATCGTTACCTGGCTTATTCATTTGATTCGGACGGCGCGGAACATTATCAAATCAGAATACGTGATTTAGCCACTGGCAATATATTAAGCGATAATCTTCATGATACAGACGGCAACTTTGTCTGGCTGCTTGACGCCAGCGGCTTTTTCTATGTCAAACTGGATAGCAACAGCCGGGCGCGTTCGATCTGGCTACACCGAATAGGCGCAAAACAGGCCAATGATATACGGATGTTTACAGCGCCAGGAGAGACTGGCTTCAGCGCATCCGTCTGGCTCACGCTTGACCGCCGCTTTTTCGCCATCGGCGTCGGCGATTATCATACCGGGGAAATCTATTTGATTGATGCGCAAAAACCACTGGATAAGCCGCGTCTAGTGGCGAGACGCAAAGCCGATCTCCAGTATTCCATCAGCGTCTATAACGACCGCGTTTATATACTCACTAATGCAGACGGCGCTGATGATTTCAAAATTGTCAGCGCGCCTTTAAAAACGCCGCAACGTAACTACTGGCGCGATGTGATCCCGCATCAGGCTGGCCGCATGATTGTTTCCATCGCAACCGTGCGCGATTACCTGATACGACGGGTTCGCGAAAATGGCAGGGAACAACTGGTATTTCGTCGTTTGGCGGATGGCGCAGAACACACGCTAAGCGTCAATGAAGAAGCCTATACCCTGAATTTTTCAAGCGGCCATCAATTTAAC
>JANTHA010000075.1 GCA_024762625.1 Thiotrichaceae bacterium | reverse complement strand
TTAATAAACTTGCATTGATGAATATAAAAAATAGTAAGCTTCTGGAAATAAAAAGATTTAACTTCATAAGAAATATTTTATTATTGTTAACAGCCATATAAATACCCCCATTGTTTTATCGTAATAAAGACGCTATTGTCCCCTTATTCATTTTTTCTACAATTAAGAGAGTCCTGGCAGGCTGTTGAAATTCTATTTGGACGGCACGATACACTGCGTAAAATAGACCTCAAAAGCTCATTTAATCCAGTAAACTGCGCTTTTTCGGTCTATTTTGCCTAGTCTCGCACTCACCTGAGCAAATTTCAACAACCTGCCAGGTCATGAAACGTCTTGATAATATTTAACACAGGCTTTTATAGCATATTTTCTGAATTATTGTTGCTCAGGTAACAAATCAGGTAACAAATGAGGTAACAAATCAGCTGCGTAACTACCCGGTGTATTCTCTTTGGTTCCGCGCATGTCCTGCGTAAGCTACTTCTAAACTGAATAATTACAAAATACTGAAAAGAACATGGTTAAAGCGATTAAAGACGCTTGGAGCAACTTAAATGTTCACTGTGTTAATTTGGGTGGCAAAGAATAATTGCCTTACAATAAGAGTCCGCGATACAATCCGCGCGTTTGTGTTTGTACAATTCATCCCAATGGATGTATGGCAAGCACTCATCTTGTGGCTGTCCCGTTCTGTCATGCTTCTGTCAAAATATAGTCAATTTATATGAAGCATTGGTTCAGGGGCGACTTGATGTCATCTTTTTTTAAAATACGGAGTTAATCCCTATGCCTTGGAATGAACCAGGTGATGGTAATAGCGGTGGTAAAGGTCAGGATCCTTGGAATAAAGGTAATTCGAGCGGAAAAACCGGCAATATTGAAGATATAAGCAAAAAAATTAATGAGAAACTGGGCGGGCTTTTTGGCAACAGGAAAGGCGGTTCAGGAGAAGGACCAAACAGCGCTACGCTTGTGTTGGTTGGTCTAATTGGTCTGGCTGTCTGGATGGCGACGGGTTTTTATACGGTCGATTCAGCACAGCGGGGCTTAGAGTTCCGCTTTGGCGCCTATAAAGATACGATGCGCCCCGGTTTACATTGGCATTGGCCTTATCCGATTGAGAAGGTTGAACTGGTGGATATTGATCGTAACCGCACAGCGGAAGATCGCACTCACATGCTTACCAAGGATGAAAATATTGTGGATCTGGGCGTAACAGCCCAATACATCATAAAAAACCCGGAAGACTATCTATTCAGTCTTTACCGACCTGATTTCGAACCCAATCAATCGCAGGGAACGTTATTTCAGGTGATGCGTAGCGCGGTCAGGGAAATAGCTGGACGCAATACCATGGATGAGATACTCAAGGAAAAACGCGAATCCATTGCACCTGATGTACAACAAGTCATGCAGCGTATTCTGGATGAATATAAATCGGGTCTTGAAGTGACCAAGGTTAACGTGACATACGCAGAAGCGCCGCAACAGGTGAAAGACGCCTTTGATGACGCCAACCGCGCTCGCGAGGATAAGGACCGCTATAAAAACCAGGCGGAAACCTATGCCAAAAAAGTTGTTCCGGTCGCCGAAGGTAAGGCGTCGCGATTGCGTGAAGCCGCAATCGCCTATAAGAGTCGCATTGTTTCACGTGCAGAAGGTGACGCCTCACGTTTTAGTCAGTTATTAACGGAATATCAGAAAGCGCCGGATGTGACGCGTAAACGTCTTTATCTGGAAACCATGGAAGGCGTCTTCAAAGATAGCAAAAAAGTATTAATTGATGCTAAATCAGGCAATAATATGCTTTATTTGCCGCTAAATCAGTTGCAGGGCGGTTCTTCAGGTAATGCGGCTGGCCATCAGGGACTGGATCCGGCTGTGTCGGGCGCAGTGGAGCAAATGCTCAGGGATCAACGAAAACAACAAAGCAATCGCAGTACGACACGCAGCACTGGCAGAGAGGGCCGTTTCCAATGAAAAATATTGTCATATTTGTAGTTGCAGTCGTGGCAATTGCAGTGCTAACCATGACCTATACGGTTGATCAGCGTGAAACCGCCATCAAGTTCCGCTTCAAAGAAATTGTGGAAACCGATATTACACCGGGTCTTCATTTTAAACTGCCCCTGATGGAGAACGTAGAAAAGTTCTCCAGGCTGATTTTAACGCTGGACGCCCAGCCAGACCGTTTTCTCACTTATGAGAAAAAATACGTCAAGGTTGATTTTTTTGTTAAATGGCGCATCGCCGATGCAAGTACGTTTTACCGTTCCACGCGTGGCGATTTGATCCGCGCTTCCAATCGTCTGGAAAGCATCATGAAAGATGGTTTGCGTAATGAATTCAGCACCCGCACCATACAACAGGCGATTACCGGCGAACGCGGTGAAATCATGACTTCTTTGCGTAAAAAATCGGATAGTGCGGCGCGTAAACTGGGTATCCAGATTGTTGATGCGCGTGTCAGTCAGATTGACTTCCCGGAATCGGTTAGCGAGTCTGTATTTGAACGCATGCGTTCAGAACGCCAGCGCGTAGCCCAGGATTTTCGTTCGCGTGGTAAGGCCGAAGGCGAAAAAATACGCGCGGTGGCGGATCGACAGGCAACTATAATTGAGGCGAACGCCTACCGGGATGCTGAAAAAATCCGCGGTGAGGGCGATGCAAAATCCGCAGAAATTTATGCCCGCGCCTATCGTAAAGACGCCGAGTTTTTTTCATTTTATCGTAGTCTGGATGCTTACAAGAACGCGCTTGGAAAATCTGGCGATGTGCTTGTGGTTGAACCAGACAATGAATTCTTTAATTATTTTAATCGTGAATCTAAAGGTGGAGATGCAAGCAATTCGCCTGCCGCTTCCTATCCGCAATAAGCACAGGACTGCTTAGCATGAACTGGCATGATCTACTTAACGCCATCGCCTTGCTGTTAATACTGGAAGGTCTTTTGCCTTTTGTTAACCCGGAAGGACTCAAGAATATGTACAAGGCCATGCTGCAAATGCCTGAGAGAACCTTGCGTATGATTGGTTTTGGCAGTATAGCTGTCGGCTTGTTATTGCTTTATTTTGTTTAGTCGATTGTGTTAACGGATAATGTGTTAACGGATAATTGTGTTAACGGATAATTGTGTTAACGAATTTTGAGTTAACGGATATTTCGAAACAGGTTTTTTTGCAGTTTAGATTATGAAGATCATGGCGAATACGCCATTAATTAGGAACGCTGAAATTAATAATGAATACCTGGTTACTCCCCGATGGAATCAATGAATCCCTGCCTGAAGAAGCTGAAAAGCTGGAGGCTCTGCGCCGTCAGCTGATTGATCTGTACCGAAGTTGGGGATATCGCCTGGTCAAGCCGCCGCTGGTTGAATATATGGAATCATTACGCGTCGGCATGGGAACGCAACTTGATTTGCAAACCTTCAAGATTACCGACCAGTTAAATGGCCGCATGATGGGCATTCGTGCTGATATTACCCCGCAGGTCGCCAGAATTGATGCGCACCGACTGTCCAGAAACAATGCCAAATCTGCGATCAACCGTTTGTGTTATATTGGCGCCGTTTTACGCACCCGTAGCGAACATCAGGGTGGATCGCGTTCTCCGATTCAAGTTGGCGCGGAGTTGTATGGTCACGCCGGACTTGAAAGCGATTTCGAAATCATTTCGCTAATGCTGCAAACCCTGCTGGATACGATACCTGAAACCCGACCGGAAACCGGGCATAGCTCCGTTATCAGGCATGAAATAAAGGATCTGGTGCTTGATCTGGGACACGTCGGCATTGTAAATGGTCTTGTTGATCATGTGGATCTTGATAGCGAGCAACGTGAAGATTACTTCGATATGCTGACTCGCAAATCCATCCCTGAAATAGACCATTGGCTGGATCAGCAGGGATTATCCCGTTCCGATACCGATATGCTACGCGCTTTGCCCTTGTTAAGCGGCTCGCTTGATATGATAGACGAGGCGAAAGACCAATTACGCGATGCGGGTAAGACTGTGTTGGATGCGCTCGAACATCTGCGAAGCATTAGCGACTTGCTGGTGAATTATTATCCTGATTTACAATTGCATGTCGATCTGGGCGAATTGCGTGGTTACGCCTATCATACCGGGATTCTGTACACGGTTTATTTACAGGGTCGCGGTTGTTCCATTGCCCATGGCGGGCGTTATGACGGCATTGGCAAAGCGTTTGGAAATCCCCGTCCGGCAATTGGTTTTAGCACAGATTTAGTGACTCTGGCGGCTTTGTCGCAAGATGGCGAGGAACAGGGGCGGGAAAGCGCAGTGAAAAACTGTATTCTCGCACCCCATGTGCTGGATAAGGCGCTGGACAAGTTTATTCATACCTTGCGCACCGAGGGTGAGCAGGTGGTTCGTGATCTTGGCGACGATACGAAATTAACGCCTCAGCAGCAAGGTTGTGACAGGATAATAAAAAAGCAGGGCGATGCCTGGATTGTTGTCTCTGTTTAGTTCGTCATATCATAATGCGTTGTTATTAGTGAATGAGTCAAAAGCAAGTTTACTCAAGTATCAAAGAGAAGATAAGAGAAGATTAAAATGGGAAAAAATGTAGTAGTGCTTGGAACCCAATGGGGTGATGAAGGTAAAGGCAAGGTGGTGGATCTGCTCACTGAAGAAGCCGCCGCCGTGGTGCGCTTTCAGGGTGGACACAATGCGGGTCATACGCTGGTGATTGACGGCAAGAAGACTGTCTTGCACCTGATTCCATCTGGCGTATTGCGTGAGGGTGTGGATTGCATCATCGGCAACGGCGTAGTGCTTGCGCCGGATGCATTGCTCGAAGAACTGGAGATGCTGGAAAAGGAAGGCGTTCCCGCCAGCGAGCGTCTCAAGCTGTCGGAAGCCTGCCAGTTAATCCTCCCTTATCACGTGGCGCTGGATGCGGCTCGCGAAGTAGCGCGCGGCAATAAGGCCATCGGCACAACGGGGCGCGGCATCGGTCCGGCCTATGAAGACAAGATTTCCCGCCGTGGATTGCGTCTCGGCGATATGCTTGATAAACAGCGTTTTACCGAAAAGCTCAAAGAAGTCATGGATTATCATAATTACATGCTTAAGCATTTTTTCAAGGCTGAAGAAGTCAGCTATGACAAGGTGCTTGCTGAAGGCCTGGCGATGGCGGAGAGACTGCGCCCGATGGTGGTGGATGTCCCCAATACGCTACACAAATTGCGCAAGGCGGGCAAGAACATCATGTTTGAAGGCGCACAGGGAACCCTGCTGGATATTGACCATGGCACCTATCCTTATGTGACCTCCTCAAGCACCACCGCGGGCGGCGCTTGCACTGGCTCCGGCGTTGGTCCGAAAAGTCTGGATTACATACTGGGCATCACCAAGGCCTACACCACACGCGTTGGCTCCGGCCCGTTTCCGACTGAACTGTTTGACGGCGTTGGAAAGCAAATTGCCGAACTGGGACACGAGCAGGGCGCAACCACCGGTCGCGACCGTCGTTGCGGTTGGCTGGATGCGGTTGCGCTACGCCGTTCCATGCAGATCAACAGCATCACTGGCATCTGCGTCACCAAGCTGGATGTGCTGGACGAGCTTGAAACCATCAAAATCTGCGTCGCCTATGAACTGGACGGAAAGCGGATGGATGTACCGCCCATCAATACCACTGAATTTGCGCGCTGTAAGCCTGTTTACGAAGAGCATGAAGGCTGGCAAAGCAAAACCTTTGGCGTTACCGACTATGACGATCTGCCGGAAAAAGCCAAAGCCTATCTTAAACGCATGGAAGAGCTGCTGGAAACGCCAATTGATATTATCTCGACCGGGCCTGATCGCGATCATACGATGATCCTGAGAAATCCATACGCGGACTGATTAAAATTTTGATCCGTGATGATAAAGGGTGATGAAGGATGATGAAGCTTGATCAAAATGAATAAAAAGTTTCCTTTATTGGCTTTCGTTCTTCATGGCCAATATATTATCCTAAATTCTTCAGTTGAGCAGGCTTGAGTGTACGGCTGTGGTGGTGCAGGTCAAGGCGTAACTGCGCGGAATGGTTATTCCCTTTCAAGCAGTTACAACGCAGGAATGCGCCATCACAGTTGTGCAATCTAGCCTGAAGCGACTTCACCCTGTGAGTGAGATTAATAATTTGCTATGTATATGATAAATCATAAGATTATTAGTCATCGTAGCGTTCAACTGAGGAATTTAGGATTATTAAATGCGCCTTGATAAACTAATTTCCAATGCGACGGCCTTCACCCGTTCCCAGGCGAAGGCTGTCATCAAAAAAGGCAAGGTGACGCTAAACGGCGAACCAATCACGCAGCCCGCCATTCATGTGGATGAAAACGCACATGTCGAATACATTGGCGTCGCCATCAAAAAACCGCAGTTACGCTACATCATGATCAACAAGCCCGCGGGCGTAGTTTGCGCTAATGTCGATAAACAGCATCCAACCATTTTCGACTCCTTGTTTGTCCCAAGGAAAGACGCGCTGCATGTCGCCGGTAGGCTGGATATAGATACGACGGGTTTGGTGATGGTTACCGATGATGGCCAGTGGCTGCACCGAATTACTTCACCAAAGCATCAGCATCAGAAAATTTACCGGGTTGACCTTGATGCGCCGCCAAGCGAAAAACAGCTTCGTCAGTTAAGCGAGGGTGTTCAGCTCAAAGATGAAGAAAGGCCATGTCAGCCCGCCAGTGTGGAATTAATTGGCGAAAAGCAGATTCGTTTGGGCATCGTCGAAGGCAAATACCATCAGGTTAAACGCATGCTGGCCGCCGTGGGCAACCACGTCGTGAAACTGCATCGCGAGCAGATTGCCCATATCAAACTGGATGAGGCGCTCGTGGCAGGTCAGTGGCGCGAACTGACAGAGGATGAGATTCTACTTGATCCGGAATCCAGCACTGGCGATTCGGCATAAACTTTGTTAACATCAGTTTACTTGTCGGGGTGTCTGTAGCTAATTTATTCTAGTTTATTAAATTCAGCAGGCTGAGAAATCACCCGTTGTACCTGATACGGTTCATACCGTCGTAGGAAACAAGCTGATAGAATTTTTTGATCTGATTCCCAGATTTTTAATTCCGGCAGGTTTTTATTCATTTTGCTGGAGTCCTCATGTCTAACATTTCGTCCGCCAAACCTGTTGTCCAACCTGCTATTACCACTGGCGTCACCCGCGAACCCTTATCCGGTTCCAGAAAAATCTATGTGACGAATGAGTCAGGCGCATTCAAGGTGCCGATGCGCGAAATCGAGCTGACGCCGACTTTGCTGAGCGGCGAAGGCGATACTGCAAAATATGAACAAAATCCGCCGGTTCGCGTATACGATACTTCCGGACCTTATACTGACCCTACGATTGAGATAGACTTGAACAAGGGGCTGCCGCGATTCCGTCAGGAATGGATTGAAGCGCGCGGCGACACCGTACAACTGGATAATTTTACCTCCAGTTTCACCCGTGAACGTATTGCGGATGAGCTTGATATTGAACCGTTCGCCAATAAACCCAAACCGCGTGTGGCGATGCCAGGAAAGAATGTCACACAGATGCATTATGCGCGCCAGGGCATTATCACACCGGAAATGGAGTATGTGGCGATACGCGAAAATCTGGGTCGCGCATCCATCCCGCAGGATCAGATGCCCGAGGTGGAGACAGGTTTTGGCATTGACGGAAAACAGAAAATGCCCAGGGAAATCACTGCTGAATTCGTTCGTCGCGAAATCGCCGAAGGGCGCGCTATCATACCAGCAAGCATCAATCACCCGGAACTGGAGCCGATGATTATCGGACGCAATTTCCTGGTGAAAATCAATTCGAATATCGGTAATTCTGCGCTGGGTTCATCCATTGACGAAGAAGTCGAAAAAATGGTCTGGTCGACCCGCTGGGGCGGCGATACCGTAATGGATCTTTCCACGGGTAAAAATATCCATGAGACACGCGAGTGGATTATTCGCAACTCGCCTGTTCCCATTGGTACGGTGCCGATCTATCAGGCATTGGAAAAAGTCAACGGCATAGCAGAAGATTTAAGCTGGGAGTTATTCCGCG
Source organism: Thiotrichaceae bacterium (assembly GCA_024762625.1). Taxonomy (GTDB): domain Bacteria; phylum Pseudomonadota; class Gammaproteobacteria; order Thiotrichales; family Thiotrichaceae; genus Cocleimonas. Next base: position 1,185 of record JANTHA010000075.1, on the reverse strand, counting down.
ACACCTTGATCGAGCAGGCGGAGCAGGGCGTGAGTTATTTTACGATCCATGCGGGCGTGCTGCTTGAATATATTCCGTTGACCGCGAACCGCGTTACCGGCATTGTCTCGCGTGGCGGTTCGATCATGGCCAAATGGTGTCTGGCGCATCATAAGGAAAATTTCCTGTATACCCATTTTGAAGATATCTGCAAAATCATGAAGGCCTATGATGTGTCCTTCTCGCTGGGCGATGGGCTGCGCCCCGGTTCGATTGCGGACGCCAACGATGAGGCGCAATTCGGCGAACTCAGAACGCTTGGCGAGTTGACGCAGATTGCCTGGAAACACGATGTACAGGTAATGATCGAGGGGCCTGGTCATGTGCCGATGCACAAAATCAAGGTCAACATGGAAGAGCAACTCAAGCATTGTCACGAAGCGCCGTTTTATACCCTGGGTCCTCTGGTGACCGACATTGCGCCAGGCTATGATCATATCACTTCCGGCATTGGCGCGGCGCAGATTGGCTGGTACGGCACTGCAATGCTATGCTATGTGACGCCCAAGGAGCATCTGGGTTTGCCTGATCGCGATGATGTAAAAACAGGGATTGTGACCTATAAAATCGCCGCCCATGCGGCTGATCTCGCCAAGGGGCATCCGTCTGCGCAGCTGCGCGATGATGCGATGTCCAAGGCGCGTTTCGAATTTCGCTGGGAAGATCAGTTCAACCTGGGGCTGGATCCGGATACCGCACGCGCCTATCATGACGCGACTTTACCCAAGGAATCGGCCAAGGTGGCGCATTTCTGCTCGATGTGTGGCCCCAAATTCTGTTCCATGAAGATTACTCAGGAAGTGCGCGACCAGTACGGCGATGGTAGTGAGTACGCCAAACAGAAGGATATTGAAGCGGCCATGGAAGAGAAGGCAATCGAGTTTGTCAAACAGGGAAGTGAAATTTATAAGCCTGACTACAACAAGGTTTAAAATTAACCTGTAAGAGTATGAATAATATAGCGATTATTGGCGCTGGATTGCTGGGTCGTTTGCTGGCGTGGCGTCTTAATGAGCATTACCAGTCAGATTGTCATATTACCCTGGTGGATCAGTTTGGGCGCGATCATTTTGGCACAGGGCTGGTGGCGGCGGCGATGGTTGCGCCTTATACTGAGGCTGTTGGAACCGAAGCCATAACACAGGA
>JANTHA010000074.1 GCA_024762625.1 Thiotrichaceae bacterium | reverse complement strand
AATTAATGAAGAGAGAAAGAAAAGAACCTGCTCCAGTACTACATCATCTAACTGATAGGAAGCACAACCTTTAAGCAAAACAGCTGCAAAACACAAAATCTTGCAGTTCATCACATAATGTCGTGACAGCCAGATGACTGTGCAGCACCAGAACAAGCCAATACAATTTACGCTGCACACTTTATTCATATTTTTTTCTGTTCTCAAGGGTATGAATTTCAACCCTAAAAAATATGATTGTCATTTTAAAAATTTTAAATCAGTCTGTTTACCGTTATCATCAGCAATATGAGTCTCTCTACCATGAAATATAAAGACCTGCGCGACTTTCTAACGCAACTGGAATCCCGAGGCGAGCTGAAACGGATTACGCTTGAAGTCGATCCATTCCTAGAAATGACAGAAATCTGCGACCGCGTCTTACGCGCTGGCGGACCCGCGTTGCTATTTGAAAACCCAAAAGGTTTTAATACGCCCGTACTTGGCAATCTGTTTGGCACGCCGGAACGCGTCGCCATGGGCATGGGAGAGACGTCCGTGAGCGCATTACGCGAGGTCGGAAAATTGCTGGCGAGCCTCAAGGAGCCATCTCCCCCAAAAGGCCTGAAAGACGCCATAAACGCCATCCCTACATTTAAAAAAGTGCTCGATATGGCGCCGAAAAAAGTTAAAAAAGCCAGTTGCCAGGAAATTATCCTCGAAGGCGATCAGGTTGATCTTGGAAAATTACCGATCCAGACCTGCTGGCCAGAGGACGCTGCTCCGCTAATCACCTGGGGCCTGGTTATCACTAAAGGCCCAAACAAGACGCGTCAGAACCTCGGCATTTATCGCCAACAGGTGCTGGGTAAAAACCGTGTGATCATGCGCTGGCTATCGCACCGCGGTGGCGCGCTTGATTTTCGCGACTGGCAAGAAAAACATCCCGGAGAACCGTTCCCTATCGCTGTTGCGCTGGGCGCGGATCCGGCAACCATACTGGGCGCGGTCACACCCGTGCCTGACAGTCTTTCCGAATATGCGTTTGCTGGCCTGTTGCGCGGTTCACGCAGCGAAGTAGTAAACTGCATCGGTCTTGATTTACAGGTTCCAGCCTCTGCCGAATTCGTGCTCGAAGGTTATCTGCTCCCCGACAACACGGCTGAAGAAGGCCCTTATGGCGACCATACCGGTTACTATAACGAAATTGAACGCTTTCCGGTTTTTACCATTGAGCGCATCACTCACCGCAAAAACCCGATTTACCACAGCACCTACACCGGTCGTCCACCTGATGAGCCCGCCATGCTGGGTGTAGCGCTAAACGAAGTCTTTGTACCCATATTACAAAAACAATTTCCTGAAATTACCGATTTCTACTTACCACCCGAAGGCTGTTCCTACCGCTTGGCCGTGGTCAGTATGAAAAAACAATATCCCGGCCACGCCAAACGCGTAATGATGGGCGTCTGGTCATTTTTACGTCAATTCATGTATACCAAATTTGTGATTGTGGTTGATGATGACATCAATACACGCGACTGGCAGGATGTGATCTGGGCCATGACGACACGCATGGATCCGGCGCGTGATACGACACTGGTTGAAAACACGCCCATTGACTATCTTGATTTTGCTTCCCCTGTTTCTGGACTAGGTTCAAAAATCGGTTTCGACGCCACCAATAAATGGCCAGGCGAAACAACGCGCGAATGGGGCAAACCTATTGTCATGGATAAAAAAATCAAAGAAAGAATTGATAAAATCTGGGATCAACTGGGAATTATGCAGGCAAGTCCTAATGATTAGGCGCTTTTAGTGCATGACGATGCCTTGATTTTGACTTTTTTTGAGTTGCCAGAAGAAATACCTACTGAATTACTGGGGACACCCTGTAGATTAAGCCAGCTTTCAGCCTATTTATGACATAATATCTGTCTGAATGGCATAATTACGCCATACTATAGTTTAAGGACGGCTTTATTAATTTGTAATTATTCAGCGTGTTTAGATTTTGGTTCAGTTCAAGGCATTTTCGCACGGAAAATGTGAGCATATGATTAATATGTGACCATTTGAGTACGAAAATAACGCCGAAATGGGGCAAAAGATGAATACGCTGAGTAGTTACATTAATTTTACCATTAATATTGCCCCTAATCAGAAACTCTACTTTGCGACCCGAGATAAAACGCACTCAGAAAGAAAAAATGGCCATGTTGTTTGCAAACAATTATTTAAAAGAGATTAAGCTCGTCCTCATTATCTGCATTGGATTATTCCAGATAACGGGACTCGAGGCAGCTCCTAATAAAAACCAGGACACACTGGAGGCTATCTGGGAGAACCCGGCTATAACCGATAGGCAAACAACACAAAAAAAAATCAAACCGCTTACGCAACAACAGCTTAAACAGCGACGACTCAGTCAACAACAAAACAAAAAACCGGTCAAATACAGCAAAGCGCAGTATCAACGTCGCTTTAAGCTGGAGCAGGAACTCAAACTTAATCGCCAACGCGCAGCCTGGCGTAAAAAATGGGAGGCGCAACAACGCGCTAAAAAAAATCAGGAATTTGCACTTGCAAAATACGAGGCAAAAACGCAACAACCACTGAACCGTAATACCCGCAAACATGCTGCTAAACTCGGCCTTGAACTTGAAGATGTAGCGCTATTAAACAAAAACGTCACCCCTATAAGGCCGGCTCGCCTGACAAACAACAAGACACAGCCTTTGACGCGCGCCCAATATCATGAACGCTGGCGCCAGGCGCAACTAAAAAAACCAGCCAATCCCACTGCGCGACAAAAACAGACTGTACTAAAAAATACAAACACAACCAACAAAAAGCGAGCAGCATTCACCCTGCCTGCGTCCTATCGCTCCCTGCCTTTTGAGGTAAAACATAAATTACGCGCCGCCCGCTTGAGCGAATCTGGAATGAGCGCTTATGTGCAGGATGTTAACTCAAACAAACCCTTGCTTGCCCACAAGGAAACAATATCCCGTGTGCCCGCTTCCGTTATGAAACTGATTACATCCTATGCAGCGCTTGGCATACTGGGGCCAAATTATCGTTGGCCTCTGGATGTCTATACCCGCGGCACAATTAAAAACGGCACTCTCCATGGCGATCTGATTATCAAGGGCTATGGCTCACCGGAATTTAACACCAGCGAATTGCGCAAACTACTGCGGGGCATTCGCCAGAAAGGAATTCGCGGCGTGCAAGGCCGTCTGGTATTTGATAACAGCTACTTCAGCATTCCACGTCAAAGCGCCGGCGCATTTGATGGCAAAGCCTTCGCCTCCTATAACGCCCAGCCCGACGCCCTGTTATATAACGAGCGAATCAGTTCATTTCAGGTTAGCGCCAGAGGCAAGCGGGTGCATGTCAGCACATCGACACCCGCTTATAATCTGAAAATTGTTAATCGCATGCGTAAGTCGCGCCGCGGTTGCCGTCCCAGAATCAGTATTTCTCACCGGGGTTCACAGGTAATCGCCACCTTTTCTGGCAGATATGCAAGACGTTGTGGCGTGCGAACCTATAGCCGAGTTATTAGCAAACCGGCAGAGATGGTTTATGGCGCCATAAAAGCCATGTGGCAGCGCGAGGTGGGCGGTAAGCTTAATGCCCGCTTTGCCATGGGCGTTGCGCCCACCAACGCAAAACCCTTGTTACGCATCCAGTCCCGCACATTGGCGCAAATTCTGCCCACCATTGACAAAGAGAGCAACAATGTTATGGCGCGCCAGTTGCTGCTCACTATAGGCGCAAAACATTTCGGGGGACAAGGTACACCAAGAAAAGGCGCCGATGCAATCAATGCTTTTCTCTTATCTCGCGGTCTGCATTTCCCGGAATTACGCATCGAAAACGGCTCGGGGCTCAGTCGCCACGCCCGCATAAGCACCCGTCATGTGGGCGACTTGCTGGTTGACGCCTACAAAAGCACTTATCGTAATTTGTTGATGCAATCACTGGCCATTGCCGGCGTCGATGGCACCATGAAACGTCGTTTAAGAAACACGCCTGTTCGCGGCAGAGGCTTTTTTAAGACAGGCACGCTACGCGATGTGCGCAGCATTGCGGGCTATGTAAAAGCATCGGATGGTAAAACCTACGCCATCGCTATTTTACATAATGATCCCCGCGCTCGTCGTGGCGGTCGAGCCGCTCATGATAAGTTGATAGAATGGGTCTTTACCGGTGGTAAATCAACCGAAATAGCCATGCGCTAGTCACATGGCTTAGATCAGTATAACTCGATAGCGGTCTTTATTCGTAAATCTATCTTATTAATCAATAATATTAATTTGATTCATAAATTAACATTAGGCACCATAGTATATCTATTAATTAGAACCTATTAATGTACTAATGAAGACTAATCCAGACTCCCGCGAACAAACGTCGTTAGCACAAGGCACTGAAGTCAAAACCACCACCTGCTACATGTGCGCTTGCCGTTGTGGAATAAAAGTCACCGTAAAAGACGGCGAAGTCCGCTATATTCAAGGCAACCCGGATCACCCGCTGAACAAGGGCGTGCTGTGCGCCAAAGGCGCTTCCGGCATCATGAAACAGTATTCTCCGGCTCGTTTGACCAAACCACTTTTAAGAAAACCGGGTACTGAGCGTGGCGCGGGGGAGTTTGAAGAAATTTCCTGGGACAAGGCTTTCGGCATCATGGAAGAGCGTCTGGGTAAACTACGCGCCGAAGACCCCAAAAAATTCGCATTATTTACCGGTCGCGATCAAATGCAAGCGCTTACCGGCATGTTTGCAAAACAATTCGGTACGCCCAACTACGCAGCGCATGGCGGATTTTGCTCGGTTAATATGGCTGCTGGCATGATCTACACGATTGGCGGTTCATTCTGGGAATTTGGCGGCCCTGACCTTGAACGTTCAAAATTGTTTTTCATGATTGGCACGGCAGAAGACCATCACTCCAATCCAATGAAAGTCGAACTGTCACAATTTAAACGCAATGGCGGCCGGTTTGTGGCCATTAACCCGGTTAGAACCGGTTATGCGGCGATTGCGGATGAATGGGTTCCGATAAAGCCTGGTACTGATGGCGCATTTTTACTAGCGGTGATTCACGAGATCATCAAGCTGGGTTTTTACGACCGTGATTTTCTGGTCAACTACACTAATGCCGCCGAACTGGTCGATATGACGCCAGGCAGCATGGAAGAAGGCATGTTCCTGCGTTTTGAAGTGCCTGAGGAAGAAGGCTGTTTCGACCCGCAAAACAAATTATGGTGGGATAGAGAACTCGACATCCCCATCTCCATGCACACGGAAGGCGTAGACCCCTATCTGACTGGCGAATTTACCCTGGATGACGGCACACCCTGTAAACCGGCTTTCCAGTTATTAAAAGAACGGGTTGAAGATTACACACCGGAATGGGCGGAAGGCATTACCGGCATACCGGCGGAAACGATCCGCCGCCTGGCGCATGAAATGGGCATCGTTTCGCGCGACCAGAAAATAGAATTGCCAATCCAGTGGACCGATGCCTGGGGCAAAGACCATGACAGCGTCGTGGGCAACCCGGTTTCATTCCACTCCATGCGAGGTCTGGCGGCGCATTCAAACGGCTTCCAGACGATTCGCGCCCTGAGTATCCTGATGACCTTGCTGGGAACGATTGACCGTCCTGGCGGTTTTCGTCACAAGGCGCCCTTCCCGCGCCCCATTCCACCTTGCCCCAAACCACCAAAAGGATGGGATGATGTGAAGCCAAACACGCCGCTCAATGGCATGCCTCTGGGTTGGCCTGCTGATCCGGATGACCTGTTCGTGGATGATAACGGAGAAGCGATCCGGCTGGACAAAGGCTTCTCCTGGGAATACCCCTTATCAGTTCATGGCCTGATGCATAACGCCATTACCAACGCATGGCGCGGCGACCCATACCCGATTGACACGCTATTGCTATTCATGGCGAACATGGCCTGGAATTCCTCCATGAACACCAATGAAGTGCGTAAAATGCTGGTCGATAAGGATGAAAATGGTGATTACAAGATTCCGTTTATTATCGTTGCAGACGCCTATCACTCGGAGACAGTTGAATTCGGCGACCTTATTTTACCGGATACGTCCTATCTGGAGCGCCATGATGCGATGTCAATGCTGGATCGCCCGATTTCGGAATATGATGGCCCAGTCGATTCAGTGCGCATCCCTGTGATACCACCCAAAGGCGAATGCAAACCTTTCCAGGATGTCATCGTGGAAATGGGCGCGCGCCTTAAATTACCTTCATTCATCAGGGAAGACGGCTCGCCGAAGTACCGGGATTACCGCGATTTTATTCTTAACTTTGAAACAGCACCCGGTTCCGGAATTGGTTTCCTCGCAGGCTGGCGCGGTAAAAGCGGCGAAAAATCGATGAAAGGCGAGCCTAACCCAAACCAGTGGGAAATGTACGAAAAGAACAACTGCGTCTTCCACTATGAATTACCCAAGTCTTTCCAGTATATGCGTAACTGGAATCGAGGTTATTTACACTGGGCTCAGGAACACAATATGACACGCTATGACGAACCCATCAATGTGCATATCTATTCGGAAATACTGCAGAAATTCCGTCTTGCTGCGCAGGGTAAAACCAATGGCAGACAACCGCCCGAACGTTTGCGCAAACGCATCGAAACCTATTTTGACCCCTTGCCTTTCCACCACGAACCGCTGGAGTCGCAATTAACCGATACCCAGAAATACCCCTTGAACGCACTCACTCAGCGCCCCATGGCGATGTATCACTCCTGGGATTCGCAAAACGCCTGGCTGCGCCAGATTCACACCCATAATTATTTGTATGTCAACCCGGTGTTAGGGCGTAATAATGGCTTTGATGATGGCGACTGGGTTTGGGTTGAATCCATGCATGGAAAAGTACGTTGCATGTGTCGTTTCTCTGAATCGGTAGAACCCGGAACCGTATGGACCTGGAACGCTATCGGAAAGGCTTCTGGAACCTGGGGGCTTACCCCTAACGCCAATGAATCCAAAAAAGGCTTCTTGTTAAACCATGTGATCAGCGAAGAATTGCCTCCGCACGAAGCAGGCGAACACCTATCCAATTCTGATCCGGTAACCGGGCAGGCGGGTTGGTATGATGTGCGGGTGCGCGTTTATAAAGCCGGTGCCGATGAGCCTGAAATCACATCGCCACAATATAAGGCTGTTAAACCGCTTCCCGGCATGGAATCCAAACGACGCGGCAAGTGGCAAGCCTACGTTGCCGGCAAGTTCCGTAAAAAAATGGGGCTGAAATAATGACACAGTTAGCATTAGTAATTGATTTAAACGTTTGCGTCGGCTGCCATGCCTGCGTAACCAGCTGCAAGGAATGGAACACATCCGGAGCAGCAGGTCCCATGGTGGATAAAAACCCTTATGACGCTAACCCCACGGGCACTTTCTTCAATCGTGTACAGACCTTCGAAATTGGAACCTACCCTAAAACAGAGACCGTGCATTTTCCAAAAAGCTGTCTGCATTGTGAAGAACCGCCCTGTGTACCCGTTTGCCCTACGGGAGCAAGTTACAAGCGTGAAGAAGACGGCATTGTACTGGTTGACTATGACAAATGCATAGGCTGCAAATACTGTTCCTGGGCCTGTCCCTATGGTGCGCGAGAGCTGGATGAACAACAAAAAGTCATGAAAAAATGCACATTGTGCGTCGACCGTATTTATGATGAATCTTTACCCGAGGAAGAGCGCAAACCGGCTTGTGTGATGTCCTGTCCAACTAGCGCACGCCTGTTTGGCGATGTCCATGACGAAGATTCCGAAGTATCCATTGCGATACGCGAAAATGGCGGCTATCAGCTGATGCCAGAGTGGGGCACCAAGCCCGCCAATCATTATCTGCCGCGCCGCAAGACCCGGATCAAGATTCACGAAGACGAGCTTGAGCGCGTCGACAACCCACTAAGCAAGGAAGAACGCAAACGTCACAATGCGCCCGGCGAAGGGCCATCACTTGATGATATGACCAGTTGGTAACATGCAGGCATCAGCTTCTCATTTAAATCAATTTAACACCCTCAACCCTAACCCTCTCCCAGAGGGAGAGGGAGTTTAAGGAGTATTTTATGCATCCCGCATTTTCAGTTTTATTCTTGACTACGTTGATTGGCGCTGGCCAGGGCTTGTTTCTGGCGCTATTTACAGGCCAGATATTCCAGCAGTTCAAATTGATGCCCGAACAACATGAGCCTGATTTTTATGTTATTGGAAGCGCAGTTTCTGTTGCCTTGCTATTAATCGGTCTGTTTGCATCATTTTTTCACCTTGGGCGCCCTGAACGAGCCTGGCGTTCCGCTGCTCAATGGCGAACTTCATGGCTATCACGCGAAGTCATCGCACTGCCAATCACCATGTTCGCCATTGCCGCCTATGGCGCTGCACATTATTTTGGCTTGACTCACGCACTGTTTTTTACACCCGGCGGCACAGGTATTGATGCGACGTTATTACTGGGTTTATTCGCAACTATTGCGACCTATGCATTATTTGTTTGCACGGGCATGATCTATGGCTGTATCCGTTTTTTACAGGAATGGCATACGCCGCTGACCGTGATTAATTTTATCCTTTTGGGCACGGCATCAGGTTTCACCATTGCAACAGCCTTATCCGCGTGGATGGGCACTGAACTGACACACTTTTATGCAAGCTGGGCTATTTTCTTTACTCTGACAGCTTTTGTATTCCGCATTGCTTCAATGATCCGCAATCGTAAAATCAAACCAAAGTCCGACATGAATAGCGCCATCGGAGTGCGTCACTCCGGCGTTCAACAAAAGGCGCAAGGCTCAATGTGCGGCTCATTCAATACCCGCGAATATTTTCATGGCAAAAAAGCAACGTTTGTCACAACGATTAAATATATATTTATTTTTCTTGCGTTTTTAACGCCGCTTGTACTTCTCATTATGAGCCTTGGAATCAGTTCAGGTGAAAGCATTTTTGTCGTCAGCCTGTTCGCGGCTATCGCCCAATATCTTGGTTTACTGGCTGAGCGCTGGTATTTCTTTGCCGATGCCAGGCATCCGCAAAACCTGTATTACCAACAGGTTTCATAATAGTGGTCACTCAAACGAGTGAATCTACCTGACGCGTGGATTTGCTTCCTGAAGAATTTTAGCGCGGCGCTTTTCCCAGTTTTCTCTTATCTGGTCGGGTGTCAAGTGGTCGTTCTGTCTAATGGCGGCGTTTAAAGCGTCGCCACTATCTTTAACATGCTGCTCAGCTA
>JANTHA010000073.1 GCA_024762625.1 Thiotrichaceae bacterium | reverse complement strand
AAGGCATAGCAAAAGGCGTGCTGAATGCAAAAACAGCAGAAGAAATACTGCAGATATTAAAGGATCCTGAAAATCCCAAGGGCGTAGAATCCACAAGAAAACAGATTATTGCGCACAAACAAGTGATTGATGAGGCCGATAGCAGGATTCAGCTTGTCGCGTATGAAGGCGGGCATCATTTAGCCCTGGCGAATCTTGGCAGAAACCAGAGAAAGTATATTGACAAGCATCCCCAATTGAAATATGAAAAACTGGCGTTGTTTAAAAAGGCGATAGAACATAAAGAAATGGGAGAGATAACCAAACAACTGTATCAAGTCTGGTTGGAAGAGGACGGTAAACAGTTTAATAATTTCTACATGCCGCAATCTTTCCATGAATGGGGTAGTTTAGGGCTGAGCCTTTCTCTTTCGGATACGAAGACGCCAAGATACCAGGCGGCGTCTGAATATGCCCGCATCTTCGAAGCCAGAGAAAAGAATGGAAATGGGGCAAAAGCTTCAGATAAATCCCGGCATAAAAGCGGAAATCATAAATGATTTTTCTGGCGCGTACAGTGTTCTTGTGTGTTCTTGATTTAGTTGTGGTAAATTACTTGGGAGTTCGCCCATATTTCTGGACGGACTCGCAGTGAGTTTTATCATGGAGCATAATTCGCGTGACAACAGAAGCAGTAATAATGGAAACCAAGCGCCAGGCAACTGAACGGGCGCATCAGGGAAATAGCGCTAACGGGCTGCAAACCGGCTATCAACCCGGTTATCCGATTGAGCAACCCTTCAAATTGCCGCTGGTGGCGAGCGCCTTGCTGGTGTTGCTCCCGGCATTACTCATTTACTGGTTCTGGGGTGATTCGAGCACTTTTCCACGCAGCCTCAAGCTGTTCTTTGGAAACTGGATTTCACCCATAATACTGTGGTTTTTCGCCGCCAGTTTTTTTCATCTGATTTTAAAACGCGGCAAGCTTCGCAATGAACAAAGGCAAACCCGCCTGCTCAGTCAACGGCTGCTGCCGACTGTCATGGAGGAATCAGATGCGGACGCATCGCCCGTGCAGTTAAGCCAGCAACTCCTTCAGACGGCAAAATCAAAAGGCATGCAAGCCAATAATCTGCTATTGACGCGACTCATGCTGTTTTTGAATCACCAGGAAAATGATGTTGATGAAACCTTTGGCATCAAGGAACGCGAGTTAATGAGAGGTTCCTACTCCCTGTCCCGCTTCATGGTGTGGGCGATTCCGATCATGGGTTTTATTGGCACGGTATGGGGCATCAGTAACGGTATTGCGCATTTTTCAAGCGCTATGACGGCGACCAGTTCCGTGGGCGATGTTTCGGCAATGCTCAAGGAAAACCTGCCATTGGTGACCAATTCATTGGCGACTGCGTTTGACACCACCCTGTTGGCCTTGTTACTGAGTATCCCGCTGATGATGATTATGATCTGGCTGGAAAAGCAGGAAGAAAGCTATCTGATTGATCTCGAAGAAAACTGGTTTCACCTGATTAAGCCGAAACTGGTGCAGCATTATCACCTGATGTCTGCTGCTAATGGAGTAAGCGCGGGCGCTGGCGTTGCTGCGACTAATTCCGGCGGTCACGAAGCAGCCAATGAAGTCGCTAATGAGATCAAACTGCTGAGTACGCAAATCAAGGCGCTGCAGGAAACCATGGAAGACTTGTATGAAACGGTGTTTGCCTCAAAACTGGGTAAAAAATAACGGCGACCAGTAATCTGGCCAGGTCTAAATAAACATGAATCGAGCCACTCGCCATGCGCGATACCTCCCTGATAATAAACTGGAAATAAGTCTGTTTCCTTTTTTAAGCATCTTTTTGTGTGTGATGGGCGTACTGTCATTCATTAATATATTGAACAGCTTTAGCGCGCCACAAAAAATAGAAATGTCCGCGCAGCTTGAACAGGGTTACAAAGTAGCCTATCAGATTTTCAACCTGCCGGATGGCGTGATCCGCGTTCCACCCATCAAACACTTACGAAATCTGCAAAAAGCGCTGGACGAGGAAGGCAAGTCCATACTTGAAGATATTATTGCTCAAAGGGAGCAGCAAATACGGCGGCTGGAATCGTATAAAGGCCCCATCAAACAGGCCGCCAGGGAACCGGAAGTCGATGATATACTGGAAATGCTGCATAACATTCGCACCATCAACGAGCTGGCGCTAAAAGCCAATTATTTATATGAGGAATTTTTACTGTTTGGCATTTACCCGAATGGCGGTCAGGCCTACCAGAAAATCCGTGATGTGATGACCTTTACCCAGGATTCTGCTTCGATCACCGTTGGTCTGGAACCTTTGGACTCAAACTGGACTCTTAACTTGAAGCGACATACAGATCAACCCCAGGGAAAATAGTCAGCAATAATGAAAAATCTGATCAGCCTTGATTCATTAACCGATATTGTTTCCAACTCCGTTGGCATACTGATTATTTTTGCGGTTATCAACCTGATTCACGACAATAACAAAACCTATCAGCTGGAAATACCACTGGAGCATGAAACCGATCTGGCGCCGGTGTTTTTCATGTGCAAGGATGACCGCATTATCAAAATGGATACCGATACCCTGTTTACCAATGCGGCAATGCAGGCAACTCATGGCGTTGCTGGCGCGAAACGTATTTTTCCACTGGATTACAAAGGGCTGTTCGGCAAAATCGACAAGCAGAATGGCATCTCGTTTTACGTTAACGATACGCGAGAGTGGCCTCCATTCCAGGCGATTGAAAAACGCTCATCCGATATCCGCAAGGCGCTGCAAGAAATCGACCCCAAAAAACAGTTCGCTTACTTTTTTGTGTATGACACAAGCAATGAAGACAGCGCTAATGGAAGCGGCTTTGAAGCATTTCGCACAGCTCGCGAATTTTTAAAACAGCGCGCTGTCAAGTCCGGCTGGCAACCTGTCAACAGCGAAGCGCCCGCGCGCATCTGTGATCTGTCATTCAGCCCACGGTGCAGTTATCTGCCATCGTACCTGGGTAATTGATAGCTAGGCGGATAACAGAAATGACTGAAAACAGTAAGCACACAAAATTCGGGCAACTCAAGAAACGCTGGGGTCTGGCCGCCGATGCGCCGCTAGAAGAATTATTAAAACATGTAGAACAAAAATTGCAGGCGCAACCGGATCATCCCGAACTGATGTATCTACAGGCGGAATTACTTCGCGAAACCCGGCAAACAAAACAGGCCCGCCAAGTCTATAAGCAAACAGTTAAACTGGCGGAACAACGCACCCGGGAGCGGGTTGAAGCGCTTCAGCAACGGCTTGAAAAACGCAGGGATCATACCCGCGCCCGGTTTTTACTGTTTACCTTTGTTCCTTTGATTGTGGCGCTCTTTGCCGGCGGGATTTTGTGGGAGTCAATTAACAAGGTTGATAATCTTCCGTTAAGCGCAACCAGTGGAAAACAGGGCCAACAAGGTAAAAAAAGTGCGGGACAAGCGCCTGAATTCGCTTTTACACAGTGGCTGGCAAAACAGCAAATGGTGCAAATTGTCACCACCTTGCAGGAGCAAAATCCGGAGCTCAGCTTTGATTTCAGCCGTGCATCTTCCGCCAATAGCCAGACGCCCATGGAATTTATGCAATCGCTCATGCAACCCGGCGCCTTAAGCCGCTTGAGGAAAAGGTCAGGCGGCGGAGATAAAAATGCAAACGGCAAGGAAGGCAACCCGATATTCAGGTGTAGTCTGGAGCCGCCGGTTAATTGCGCCGCCGAGGATATTCCATCCGCTCCCGGTGAAAAACGCGAGGAGGTGGTATTGCTGATGGACGCTTATCGCTCCATACTCAGCAAGGAAAAAAACTGCGAAAAGCTGGAGCAATCCATCCACAAAATCGGCAATCAGCTTAGCTGGCGCAAATCAGAATACAAAATCAAGGCGGATATGGAAGATTTTGCAACCGAGTGCTTTTTTCGCCAGAAAAACTGGCCAAAAACCATCGAACACGCCCGTAAACTGCAATGCACCGGCGATCCGACCTATATCAACAGCATCTACTGGTATCTGACCGCTGTAGACTACCAATCGGGCAATGTTCAAAGCGCCAGAACCAAATACCAGTGCTTCCAGGAAGCCACGCGCTATATCGAGAAATACCATTTCAAATCGACCTATGTGGCCGCGCGTCACCGCGAATCTGGCGCGCTCGCCTGGCTTTATTTTGATGACCTGGAAACCGCAACCAGCGAACTCGAAAAAGCGCGCGCGATACTCAAAAGGGAAAAAGAAAAAACGGCCGGCGTGTTACAGGTGATGTCCGAAATCGACCTGGATCTGATGGAAACCTATGTCACCGCCAATATTGATCTGGAAACGTTTCATGCGCTACACGAAGAAATCAACAGCAGCGGTCTGCTGACCGATGGCTATAAACAGATCAAGGATACACTGGCGGGCATTTATTACATGCAAAATCACAATAATAGGGAGGCGCGCATAGCGCTGACCAATGTTGCACAACGCTTCAAACTGATGCCGGAATATATTTGCGGCTGGGACTGGAGCGGGTTTCGACGCGGTCTGCAGCAATCCATTCCAGATGAAGGGATTCGCAAGAAGGCTGAAACGCTGGTTGACGCGACCAACTGTTATTTGCCAAAAACCGTTGAACAACGCATACAGATGGTCAATTCTGTACTCCGGGAGCTGAATTAGGATGCTAAACCAGATCATACTTTCACTGCTTTCAAAGCGCCCCAAAGACAGCCGGGCGATGCAGTCCGATGCGTTTGAAAATCCGGCTTTCTATCAGGGCTATATTTACCCTGTGCGATATTTGCTGGCGCTACGCTATCTTAAAATCAAACAAAAAACGCTGGACTGGTTTCGTCAGCAAAAGGAATTCCCGGTTCCCGAGGATGTGTTTCGCACGGCGCTGAAACAAAATCTTGCGCAACGCTCACGGCTATTCATTAAGCAAAAGCCGGACAGACCCACACAGTATAAAACGCCGATTACCGCACTGGTTTTCAAATCCAGCTGGTTTTATCCGCTGCTGATTATCGTCATGCTGGCGGGCGCCTGGAGCCTGAACAACTGGTATCAGTTGCGCAAGCTGGAGAATATTTTCGCGAACCACCTGCCTTACTACAGCGACCTGATACATCGTAAATTATTACTGCGCTATGAAGGTGGAAAAGGAAGTAAAGCAGCGCTGACAAAACTGGATGAGGAAATTGACAGCGAACGCGATAAAATTCTGACCGGGCTTCCAGAAAAAGGCGATATTCGCTCGCTGATGGAAACACAGCTGGATCAACTCAAGGATTCATCCGTATCCATCAAGGATATTCTGCTGGGGTTCAAGGCAGTCAATATTGCGCTGGATAAGCAAGGCATTCCTTTTTACCTTACGCCTAAATCATTCAGCCTGCCCTGTTCTTCATTTATTGATGCGCCGGTAGAAGAAATGATGATGCTCAAAAAGCTGGAATCGCTACTCAGCAAAAATAATCCGGAAATGTGTCGCACCACCATCATGACAACTTACAAGGTGAAACAGCGCAAACAGCTTTACTATGCGGATACACAAAGCCATGCCGAAAAGCTAACCAATGCCGATAAGCTAATCAATGTCGAAAAGCAATCCAGAAATTCTACCGATCAATCAGAAACAGCCAGGCAGGAAACCGAACTGCCGCTATTCCTGTCGGTTCGTGTAGACAAGGTGCCTGCAGTCGATAGCGCATTGGGTCTGACTTATCGCGAAACCGG
This sequence comes from Thiotrichaceae bacterium, assembly GCA_024762625.1. Lineage (GTDB taxonomy): Bacteria > Pseudomonadota > Gammaproteobacteria > Thiotrichales > Thiotrichaceae > Cocleimonas. Next base: position 3,650 of record JANTHA010000073.1, on the reverse strand, counting down.
CATCGGCTCATTGATTTTGCTGGATCGCATCAAACGGTTTACCACCGAATCCATTTTACCGGCGCTCACATTTCAGGGGCGCAGCTATGTGATTCCGTACTGGATGCAGGGCTACTACGATATTGAAGAATCCATTACCAAAGGTTACAAGAAGGACTTAAAAAAAATCTACCATGACCCGGCGGAATTACGCGATGTCAAAAAGGCCGTCAAACGCTTGCTAAAAAACAAAAACCGCCTGAGCAACAGTAAAATGCAACAAACGCTTCAACGCAATGACGCCACCAGCAGTAATAGCGTTTTTGGTGGTGGTCTTGATGCAATCAGCGTATTACTGGGAAAAGGCAATAAGGACAAATCAGCAAAGAAAGCCGCCAATATAGTCGCCGATACAGTCGAAATACCAGCGCTGGACAAGCTGGATGATGTGCTACTGCCCAGCATCGAATATCACGAAGCGTATCACCAGATCGACAAAACAAGCTGGAAAACGCCAGCCTGGCAGAAAACAGTTTTCAAAGATCTGGATGAAGATATGATCGATCACAGCATGGAAGAGCTGGGCGCTTATCTGTCACAACTGAAGAATACACAGGAAGGGCATAATATATGGCTCAGCAAACTACTGATTTTTTCGCTCAACCCGATGACCAAAGGACAGGCTGAATACTATGCCTCCGGCCTGATTCTGACCTCCATGAAATCGCTTTACCTGGGGGAGCGCATAAAACCGCGTTTTGAAGCCAGCGTGGATGAAAAAACCGAAATCTATAAAACGCTCACCTCATTGCAAGAACGCCATATCCGCCAACTGGCGTCAAGAGCCTATGAGTCGTTGTTTGAAAGAGATGCGCCGGTTCTTAAACGCAACAAATAACATTACAGCCAGTCAGACGGAAGATTCAGGCTGTTGTGAGCAAGTACTGTGAGCAGGTATTGTGACTAAGCAACAAAATAAAACCGGCAAAATGCAGTTTCTGCGACCAGAATTTTTTTTGGTGTTAATTACCGCGCTTCTCTGGTTGGCTTTTCTGGCGAAAATTGTGTTTCATCGACACGGCGCGACTCAAGCGGATGCCCGTTCCGGCGAAACAACTGAGAGCATTCAGAAAAAAACAGCCAAAAACAGATCAGAACATGTTGTTCAAACCACAGGCGTACAAACAGGGTCAAACAATCCTCAAGCGCCTTCCAGAGCGAGAAGCAGAAACCGCAACAACAAAGCCGAAGACGCAAATGACGCATATATAGAAGCGATCAGAGAGTCGCTGGATAAATCAAAACCGCCTGAAAACAGGATTATCCGCGCAGCAACCCGTCCGGTCATTATTGAAAAACTTTCGCCTGAATCCAGCAACGAACAGACACAACAAATAAAACAATTCATTAGTGATCCAAAGAACCTGGATAGCCTGAACGTAGACTTCCTTAAAGCCGTAACAAATAATATTGACAGAAAGCGTAACTAAGGTTAGCAAGGCTAACAATCAAACGCCTCGAAAATGAACCACAAACAACGACAACGCATTATTGACGCGCAGCGCGACGCCTTCAAGCGCCATGGTTATCACCCCAATGCATTGCTGTGGAGCAATACCGAAATACAGCAGATTCGTTTCAAAGTGCTTGCCGATATCGGTATCAAGTCGGGTGACAGCATGCTGGACGTCGGCTGCGGTTTCGGCGATTACGCCGTCTATCTTCACAAGGATGGAAAAACGGTTGATTACACAGGCCTGGATTTATCGGCAGAACTGATTCTAGAAGGACGTAAACGATTTCCTGAGATTGAATTAATCATTGGCGATCTGTTTGATTTAAATCCCGCCGCAGAAAGCTATGACTATGTCGCCTTGTCTGGCGCGCTCAATCGCAAGCTGGATTACCTGAGCGACAAGCCGGAACAAGATTCCAGCAAAAGCTATGCGCGCCGCGTCATCAAACGCATGTTTCAAACCTGCCGCAAAGGCGTTGCGTTCAACGTGCTGGATGCGCGTCACGAATGGACTGCAAACCGCTGGGACTTGCTCAGCTTTCATCCGGATGAAATGAGCGATTTCATCATGCAGTCAATCCAGCCAGAGCGGTTTCAAATCATTGATGGCTATCTGGAGAATGATTTTACGGTTTATTTGTACAAGACCAGAACCTAGCGCTTGCGCGGGGATTGCGGTCTGCTGTTACCTGTTATGAGTTTTTTAGTCTGACATCCGCCCTTTAGGGGGTGAGTGAGTTTGGTTTTTATTCTAACTTTGGAGTTTAATTGGGTGTGGAGCAAGGTCAACCACGTCTTGAAACACTTCGTGTTCCGACGGACATACTTTCTGCCCTTTAGGGGGCTGGTGAGTATGGTTTATATTTTATCATCGGAGTTTGATTGGGGGTGGAGTATGATCAACCACGTCCTGAAACACTTCGTGTTTCGACGGACATACTTTCTGCCCTTTAGGGGGCTGGTGAGTATGGTTTATATTTTATCATCGGAGTTTGATTGGGGGTGGAGCATGATCAACCACGTCCTGAAACACTTCGTGTTTCGACGGACATACTTTCTGCCCTTTAGGGGGCTGCGAAAGCATGTTATCCTACGGCGCTTATTGATTTAGTTACCGGAACACGCCGTGAGTGATAACTCCAACAACCGCAAAAACAAACAGTCGACAGACGACACATTAGACTACAAAAAAACGCTGAATCTTCCCAAAACCGGCTTCCCGATGCGGGGCAATCTGGCGAACCGGGAGCCTGCCATGCTGGACGCCTGGAATAAGGCGGATTTATATGGACGGATACGCAAGGCGGCGGCGGGCCGCGAAAAATATATTCTGCATGATGGCCCTCCCTACGCGAATGGCGACCTGCATATTGGGCATGCGGTCAACAAGATATTGAAAGACATTATTATCAAGAGCAAGACGCTGTCTGGCTTTGACGCGCCCTATGTGCCCGGCTGGGATTGTCATGGCTTGCCGATTGAAGCGCAGGTCGAAAAGAAAGTCGGCAAGGTGGGCCAGAAAGTTGATGCGCCCAAATTTCGAGAGCTATGCCGTGAGTATGCGAGCAAGCAGGTGGCAGGACAGAAGGTGGATTTCATTCGCATGGGCGTGCTCGGCGAATGGGATAACCCCTACCTGACCATGAATTACCAGACCGAAGCCGACATCGTGCGCGCGCTGGCGAAAATCATCGAACAGGGTCATCTGCAAAAAGGCCAGAAACCAGTCAACTGGTGTCTGGATTGCGGCTCATCGCTGGCTGAAGCCGAAGTGGAATACGAAGACAAGACCTCGCCGTCAATTGATGTCAAGTATGCAGCCGTGGATGGAAAAGCCTTTGCGGAAAAATTCGGCGCGGATGAAAGCGATGATATCAATATTGTCATCTGGACAACCACCCCGTGGACTTTGCCGGCGAGCATGGCGGTTACACTGCATGCCGACTTTGACTACCTGCTGATTAAAACCGAAAAGGGCAATCTGATCCTGGAAGAAAGCCTGGCGGATGATGCGCTTGAGCGTTACGGACTGGAAAATCAGGGCGTACTGGGACGCTGCAAGGGCGCTGATCTGGAAGGATTGATGCTTAAACATCCGTTTTATGATCGCGAACTGCCGGTTATACTGGGCGACCATGTGACCACGGAAGGCGGA
>JANTHA010000072.1 GCA_024762625.1 Thiotrichaceae bacterium | reverse complement strand
CCAGCCTGTCCACGTTGCATCAGCAAGAAATTCCAGTTTGTCATTTAGTTTGTGAGCAACAGAGAAAGAGACATTTTCCGGTAGATTGGCGTCGGCTGTAACATCCCTGTCCGCCAGACGGGTTGCGCCAAGCACTTGTTGCAGATTGGTGGTTGCAGAAGTTTTGATCTGGCTAAGCGCATTGTTTATCGTAAAATCGGCTTTTCCTTCCAGTTTGTGATCAATTCCCGAGCGATAACTGACCCCAAAACGTGTTTTGTCAGTTGCCTGATAGAGTAGACCAAGATTATAACCGAAGGAAACATCGTCACCAGTAACTTCAGCGTTAGAGTCCGTCGCTGATTGTCCTACTTTGGGAAACACGGTTAAACATTGCGCCAGCAATGCGCCGCTGTTTTGTTCGGAGGCGGCGCTTCGGCAGGCTGCGCCGGAATCTATTTTACTCCCTAGCGTCACATCAACATATTGGGCGTTTAAACCGCCCCCCAGAGTCAGACGATCACTGACTTTATAGGAAAGCGCTGGATTGATATTGATGGTCACCATTTCAGAATTGGTTGCGTGGTAGCGACCTATCCAGGTATCGTCATAGCTGACTTCCAGTCCAAAGGGTGCATTGACGCCCAGGCCAAAACGCAGTTTTTCGCTAATTGGTTTGACATAGTAAAAATTCGGCACAAAAGCATTGGTGCCGCCATTTTCCCCCTGGCCGGTCAATACGCTTTGAGCCAGTCCGACATTTCCGCCTGTCAGCGCTGGATTCACGCTGGAAAATTTGTTGGTGAAGTCTGCTCTCGGCAAAATAATATGCCCTGCGGATGAAATCATGGAACGGTCGTCCAGTAGCGACATGGCGGCCGGGTTAAACCACACGGTTGAGGCGTCTTCGCCTGCGGCGGCGGCTCCCGCAAACGCAGTACCCATGCCGGAAGCGGAGTTTTCAATAAGAGCAAATCCAGCAGAAAAAGCTGAAGAGGATACAAGTGAGAGTGGAATGGCTAAGGTGAGCGTGCGCGCATACTGTTGAAACGGATGATTCTCCGACATAAGACCTCCTTAAGGTTTGGCATACCCCTTGAGGAAACTCTGAATCAGTTTCGATCAAAACAATTCGTTTATCACGACGCTATAAATATTCAGCTTGTGCTTTTTGATTATCGTCTCAAGGGCGTTATCATTAAGAATAAACAAAAAAGAGGCAATAGTCAGCCTGTAATTACTTCATTTCAGGTTGTTTTTCAGTATTTTTGGTCTAATTCATATTTTTTGATGCGATAACGTAATTGCCTGAATGTCATGCCGAGCAATTTTGCTGCAGCAGTGCGATTCCAGCGTGTTTGATCCAGCGCCGTCAGGATTTGTTCTTTTTCATTGCTTTGCGTTAAATGGGGGAAAACGGCGTCGCTATCAAGAGTCGTTTGTTTTTGACTGATTTCCTTAACGCTATTGCCTGGCGTGTTTGTGCTGTTTTGTTCAGAGGCAATAGATGCAACAGACGCCAGCTCGGGTAATTGCAGGTCTTCAGGGTGAATAATGTTGTGATCGCATAAGGTGCTGGCGCGTTCCAGAATATTTTCCAGTTCGCGCACATTGCCTGGAAAAGCATATTGGCTTAGCGTTGCTTTGGCTTCTTCGGATAACTGTATATCATCAAGTTGCCAACGTTGTGCAATCAATTTGAGGAAGTGATCCGCCAATAGCAGAATGTCGTCGCCGCGTCGTTTTAATGACGGCACATCCAGCTTGATCACGTTGAGTCGATAGTACAAATCCTGACGGAAACGTCCGTTTTGGACTTCTTTTTCAAGGTCTTTGTGTGTGGCGCTTAAAATGCGCGTGTCGATTGGTAATTCTTCAACGCCGCCAACGGGTTTGATGGCTTTTTCCTGGATGGCGCGTAATAATTTAACCTGCATGCTTAAGGGCAGGTCTGCGACCTCGTCCAGAAACAGGGTTCCATGATGAGCCGCCTGGAAAAGACCTTGTTTGTCTTCTACAGCGCCAGTGAAACTTCCCTTCTTGTGGCCAAAAAACTCGCTTTCCATCAGGCTTTCCGGAATTGCGCCGCAGTTTACAGGTATGAAGCCGCCATTCGCCCTGGGGCTTTGTTTGTGAATCTGTTTGGCGACCAGTTCCTTGCCACTGCCCGATTCGCCATGAATAAAAACAGGCGCCTGGCTTCTGGCCAGTTTTACAATTGTCGCTTTTAATTGTTGTATGGCGGGCGAATTGCCAAGTATCGGGCTATCCATTGCAACGGGTTTTCCGGAAGTCGGAACAGAAGCGCTGCCTTCTGAAAGCTTCAGCGCTGTATTGACCAGATCGCGCAATTTGCTTAGATCAACTGGTTTTGATACGAAATCATAGGCCCCTGCTTTTAATGCCTCAATCGCTGCTTCCATGCTGCCAAACGCCGTAATGACGGCAACAGGCATATGTGGACATTCGCGTTGAATATAGCGCACAACATCGAAACCGTCGCCATCGGGCAGCTTCATATCAGTTAGACACAGATCTGGCTTGAACTCCTGGATGGCCAAAAGCGCATCCTTTACATTGCCAGCCGTGCTTGTTTCCAGACCCATTCGCAGTAAAGTCAGCTCTAACAGCTCGCGAATATCTGGTTCATCATCAATTACTAGAACGCGTTGTGGTGTCATTTTTCTGTCTTCTTTTTATAATTATGTGTCATGTTAATTTATTCCGCTTTATTCATAAAGAATCCAAAACGGATCATCATGTTTCAATAAGGCCGAAGTTATTTTTCATTTAATCTGGCGTGAGAAAAAATCAGTCGAAAGCAGCTTCCGCCTGCGGGCAGTTTGACGTAATCCAGACTGGCGCTATTGCTTAAACATAACTCCCGCGCCATGAATAAACCAAGCCCTGTGCCGCGCGTGCTGGTCGTATAAAAGGGTTCAAAAAGCCGATCAATATTCTGATCAGGAATGCCTTTTCCATTATCCATGATATTCAGCATGATGTCGCGAGTGTGTAGCGGATGGCTACCCTGGATGTCGATGTGCAGGTCAGCCACGTTTTCGCGGGCATATTTTTCGGCATTGCGGCACAGGTTCCATAAGACCTGTTGAAGATGTTCCGGATCAAATTGAATTTCGGCGTTTGAAGGTTCAATAAACAGGCTAATCTGGTGTTTCTGCAATGTGGACTGCATCACAAAGTCATTGATGAATTCCTGAAGCCAGGCTTTCAGTACAAGTGTCTCGCGGCGCGGGTTCTTTTTTCGCGATACATTCAAAACACTCTGGATGGTGGTATTCATGCGCACCGAATTTGACTGGATGATTTGCACCATGCGGTTTTCTGTTTTATCAAGGGCTTCTGATTCGGAAAGTAATTGTGCAGCGTGGCTGATGGCTCCCAGCGGGTTTCTGATTTCGTGGGCGATATTGGCGGTTAATTGCCCCAGCGAGGCCATTTTGATGCCTTGCTGTTTTTCTCTCTGGGCGCTGGTGTCTTCCAGATACATGAGCACGACGCCTTTGTCGCGCGATCCCAGTTGGGAAAGCCGGATGGTTATCTCGGTGGTTTTGCGATGTTTAATGTCAAAACTGGCGACTTTCGGGCAAATATTTTCAATCCAGATTTTTAGATGAGCGTTAAGTTCAGGCGCAAATTCTCCCAGATTCCTTTCACGCCAGTCCTCGGGTTGACCAAGCATATCCCATGAGGAAGGATTCATATGACGGATTCGTCCAGAATGCTCCAGCACAATGATGCCGGTCTCCAATTGATCCAGAATCGACTGGTTCAATTGCGATAGATTGGCGAGGTCAATACCCCGACGTTTCGCCAGTTCTGCGGTTAACGAGGCTTTTTCAAACCAGACGCCCGCCATCCACGAAATGGTCATGATAAAAAGTGCCAGAATGCCGGTGTGCATCATCTGCGAGGCATCATTAGCGCCGCCAGCACTCATGCTTTCCCAGTAAAACTGAATTCCTAGAAGACATATTACAGTCATGGCGGAGAGGAACAGCGAACCCTGTCCAGGCTTCAGTACGCTAGGCAGAATAACCGGTAGCAATATTAAAATGCTTAGTCCCGAACTGAGGCCGCCGCTGGCGTAGATGATCGCCAATAGAAAAACAATGTCGGTGGCGCTGTGAAAATAGACCTGGATCGAGAAGGCCGGCCAGCGAAAATGGGTTAAAAATATGCCAGATATGGCAAACAAGACATAGCTATTGGCCGCTTGTGTAAATACGTCGGGATCATAGGCGCCGATTTGTATCGGGATGACGTTGCTTAAGGTGATGATCAGCAAGATACCGGCCAGAACCAGACGGTAGATGCTGTAAAGCTGTAGCGGACTCCATGGATCCGGGTTGATAACAATATGCTGGTCTGTGTTTTTATCCCTTGGCGCTGATGTTTGCGCCTGTTTGAAATCTTTGGGTTTATTCGTGTTACTTTCTATGCGCGCAGCTTTGCTTTTTGCAGGAGGCGTTGCTTTTGCAATGCTGCTTATGACAGATGACGGCTGGCGTGCTCGATGCTGCAAAAATTTTTATCCCCTTTTTTTATTGCTTCTTTTTCTGGAATATGTAAACCACAGTGAAGACACTTGACTATTTTTTGATTATTGCTTGCAGTCGTTGATGTGTCCCTGTCCAGTTTTCTGGACTTTCTGGATGGTTCATCCAGCTTTGCTCTTAGCAATTTTACACCATACAAGCTGACTGCCAGCAGAACGAGAATGAAAAAAAGGCGTCCCATAGGAAAAAATCTCGGTTAAAAGTAAAAATTTTATTGGTTCTCAAATATTACCACTGTATTGGAAACATTTTTCGGCTATATTGCGAACTAAATCAGAGAAACAGATAAACGGAAAGATAACAATATGAATCTCCACGAATATCAGTCAAAACAGCTTTTTTCCCAGTATGGATTGCCGACGCCGCCGGGAATAGCGATTAATTCACTGGATGAACTGGAATCTGCGACTAAGAAACTGGGCGGTAATGGCTGGGCAATCAAGGCGCAGGTGCATGCGGGCGGTCGCGGCAAGGCGGGCGGCGTGAAAATTGTCAGTAATCTTGATGATGCCAAAAGCGCCGCTGAAAAATTACTTGGACATACGCTGAAGACGCATCAGACCGATGCCCATGGCTTGCCGATCAATACGCTATTGATTGAATCACTCAGCGATATTAAAAACGAGCTGTATTTGTCTTTGGTGATTGACCGCGCCACGCGCCGCATTACCGTGATGGCGTCGACCGAAGGCGGCATGAATATTGAGGAGGTTGCAGCAAAAACGCCTGACAAAATACTCACCGAAACCATTTCTCCGATTGCGGGCTACCAACCCTATATTGGACGAAATCTGGCGTTTGCGCTGGGGCTGGTGGGCGCGCAAATTCGCCAGTTCACAAACTTGCTTGGTTCACTGGTCAAACTGTTTATTGAAAAAGACGCCTCATTGCTTGAAATTAATCCATTAGTGGTGACTGGCGAAGGCGATTTGCTGGCGTTGGACGCTAAAATCAACCTGGATGACAATGCGCTCTATCGTCACCCCGATTTGCAGGAAATGCGCGATATAACACAGGAAGACGAGCGTGAAGCCAGGGCGTCACAATTTCAGCTGAACTATATTCATCTGGACGGCGATATTGGTTGCATGGTCAATGGCGCCGGGCTGGCGATGGCGACTATGGATCTGATCAAACTGCATGGCGGCGAACCGGCCAACTTTCTGGACGTGGGCGGCGGCACAACGGCCGAGCGAGTTGCAGAAGCATTTAAAATCATACTGTCTGATCCCAATGTAAAAGGGATACTGGTGAACATCTTTGGCGGCATCGTGCGCTGCGACCTGATTGCGGAAGGGATAATACAGGCGGTTAATGAAGTCGATATCAGTGTACCCGTGGTGGTGCGTCTGGAAGGCACCAACGTTGAACAAGGAAGAAAGCTGCTAGCGGATAGTGGTTTAAGTATTATTAGCGCAAGTTCACTGGATCAAGCCGCGGACAAGATTGTCGCAGCGGCCAGAGGAGAGAAGGCATGAGCATCCTCGTCAATAAAAACACCAGAGTCATCGTACAGGGTTTTACCGGCAAGCAGGGAACCTTCCATGCAGATCAGGCGATTGAATACGGCACACAGCTTGTCGGCGGCGTAACGCCTGGCAAAGGCGGGCAAACGCATCTGGACAGACCGGTCTTCAATACCGTTTCAGATGCGGTTAAACAGACTGGTGCGGACGCCAGCATGATATTTGTGCCGCCGCCATTTGCCGCCGATGCAATATTAGAAGCGGCGAGCGCAGGGATCAAGGTGATTGCCTGTATTACCGAAGGCATCCCCGTGCTGGATATGCTCAAGGTAAAGGAAACGCTGCTGGTTGATTATCCAGACGCCTACTTGATCGGCCCCAATTGCCCCGGCATTATTACGCCCGGCGAATGTAAAATCGGCATCATGCCGGGCGCCATTCACCAGGTTGGTAAAGTCGGCATTATCTCGCGCTCCGGCACGCTCACCTATGAAGCCGTGCATCAGACCACGTTGGCGGGGCTGGGGCAATCCACCTGCATTGGCATAGGCGGCGATCCAATTCAGGGCATGAATTTTATCGACTGTTTAACCCTGTTTGAAAAAGATCCGCAAACCGAAGGCATTATCATGGTCGGCGAAATTGGCGGCACAGCCGAAGAAGAGGCGGCTGAGTTTATCAAGGCAAATGTTAGCAAACCAGTTGTCGCTTATATCGCAGGCGTCACCGCGCCCGCTGGCAAACGTATGGGACACGCAGGTGCAATAATTTCCGGCGGCAAAGGCACAGCGGAAGATAAAATCGCTGCGCTGGAAGCGGCGGGTGTTGATGTTGTCAGAGCGTTGACGGAGATGGGCGAGCGCATGAAGGCTAAATTGTAATAGCATGACGGCACACGCAAACTTGAAAATCAGTATTGCTCAGATTAACCCCATTGTTGGCTCATTTACACAAAACAGCCGGCTGGTTCTGGATTCCATTGCCGATGCAAAATCGCAACAGGCGGACGTTGTGTTATTCCCGGAGCTGGCGCTCACTGGTTATCCGCCGGAGGATTTGCTGTTTCGCCCGGCGTTTCTGAAAAAAGTGGAAAAAGTCTTGCATGAGATTGCGTCTCAAGCAAAGGACATAACGGTGGTGCTTGGCGCGCCGGTGGAACGTGACGGCATGCTGTTCAATATGGCTTGCGTATTGCGCGATGGCGAAATCATTGCCGAATACGCCAAGCAGAATTTGCCCAATTACCGCGTGTTTGATGAAAAACGTTACTTTCGACGCGGTCAGCATTTTAAACATCAATCGCCAGTTGTCGAGATTGCCGGACGCAAAATCGGCTTGCTGATTTGTGAGGATATCTGGAAAGAGTCGCCTATCAAAGCCGCAAAGAAAGCGGATGCTGAAGCCGTATTTGTACTGAACGCATCGCCGTTTCGGGCTGATAAGGAAAGTGAGCGTCTCTCCTTGCTGGAAAGGCGCAGCCGCCAATATGACTTGCCGATTGTGTACGCCAATCTGTGCGGCGGGCAGGATGAACTGGTCTTCGATGGCGATTCGCTGATCTTTGACAGGACGGGGCAACTTGTTTTTCAGGCCCCTGTGTTTGACGCGGGGGTTTTTACTCATGCATTGCCCTTTGAAAAAGCAATCAAGCCCATCGAGCCGCGCAAGAGCAGCAAGCAACAACGCATCTATGATGCGCTGGTGCTGGGCGTCAAAGACTATGTACATAAAAACGGTTTTCCCGGCGCGATCCTGGGTTTGTCCGGGGGTATTGATTCAGCGCTCACTCTGGCGATAGCGGTGGATGCATTGGGCGCGGAAAATGTCGAGGCGGTGATGATGCCGTTTCACTATACCGCCGATATCAGTAAAGTCGATGCGGCGCAACAGGCGCGGACACTAGGGGTTAAATATCATGAAATCCCGATTGCGCCGATTTTTGATAGTTTCATGAAGGCGCTGGAAAACGCATTTGACGGGCAGGGACGCGACGTAACCGAAGAAAATATCCAGGCGCGCTCGCGTGGCGTATTGCTTATGGCGATCTCAAACAAGCTCGGCAAGATGCTGCTCGCAACCGGCAATAAAAGCGAAATGGCGGTGGGTTATGCGACACTCTACGGCGATATGGCGGGCGGTTTTGCGCCGCTAAAAGATGTGTTTAAAACAATGGTCTATGATCTGGCGCGCTATCGAAATGGGCAGGGCGACGGTGAAATTATTCCCAACCGTGTAATTACCCGCCCGCCTTCGGCTGAGCTTGCTCCCGATCAGGTCGATGAAGATTCGCTGCCGCCCTACGATGTGCTGGATGCAATCCTACGCATGTTCATCGAAGAATTTCAAAGCGTCGATGAGATTGTCGCGCAAGGCTACGATGCTGAAACCGTCGAGCGGGTCGCTAAAATGGTGTTGCTCAATGAGTACAAGCGCCGTCAGGCCGCCCCCGGTGTGCGCATCAGCAAACGCGCCTTCGGCAAGGATCGACGCTACCCGATTACCTCGCATTATCGCTGGCATTTGCGATAGATAAAATCAGACAGGGATTATCCAAATACATCCATCTGCCGAGCGGTGATTTTCTCGAACGATGTACCCAGGAAATGCAGTATGCTGTCGGCGACGGGCGCGAGTTGCTTGTCCACATAATGCTGGTAGTCCGGGATTGAGGTAATTTTTTCGGTCGGCTCCGGGCCGTTGAGCGTGATGATGTAGTGTATTTTTCGTCCCGGGTTTTTCATTTTTCGGGCGGCTTTGACTTGTGGCGGCTGGGTGCTGGTATAGCTTTCCAGTGGGCGGCGCAGTCGTTTGGCATAGGTGAGTTTGTCGTTGAGTTTTCCTTGTAGCAGATCATCATGAACCTGTTTGATGTAGTCTTCAAACGGTTCCTTATGAAAAATTCGCTGGTACAGTTCTTGCTGAAACTCGCGCGCCAGAAGCGTCCAGTCGCTGCGCACCGACTCCAGCCCCTTGTAGATCATTTTGTGTACGCCGTTTTTGTTGACCATGCCCGCATAACGCTTTTTGCTGCCTGTTTCCGCGCCGCGAAGGGTAGGCATCAAAAAGCGCAGATAGTGTGTCTCAAATTCGATTTCAAGGTGCGATTCAAGCTGAAACTGTTCTGCAAGATGCTGTCGCCACCAGTCATTAAGCAGCGTTTGTAATTGTTCGCCAATCTGTTGACAGGCGCTTTCCGATTTGCCTTCGCCAAGCAATACAAACACCGAGTCGGTATCGCCGTAAATGACGGTATAGCCTTGTTGTTCGATAATCTCCTTGCTTTTCTGGATAATCTGGTGGCCGCGTTTGGTGATGCTGCTGGCGAGCTGTGGGTTGAAAAAGCGGCAACCAAAGGAGCCGAGCACGCCGTAAAATGAGTTCATGATGATCTTGATTGCATGGGAAAGCGGTTGATTGTTAGCGTGTTTGGCGGCATCGCGCTCCTCCCATAGTTGACTGACAATGCCGGGCAG
>JANTHA010000071.1 GCA_024762625.1 Thiotrichaceae bacterium | reverse complement strand
CTGGAAGCGCGCATACAGAAATACCGTCAAAGGGCAGATGAAGCAGATGCTTTTTTTGCTAAAATTCCCCAGGTGCGGGTAAACAAACCAAAAGGCGTTTTTTATCTTGTGGTGGAATTACACGATTTACCGCGCGCAAAGCTTGAGCCAGTCAACAAGGAAGTGCGTCTATTTCTGGATAATCTGGAAAATGAAAACACGGTGCTCGATTTTCAATTTGCCTATGAATTGATGGGCGCTGAAGGCGTCTGTATCGTGCCGCTGAGTGGTTTTGGATCCTCCCTGTATGGCTTCAGGATGACGCTGTTGCAGGAAGATGATGCGGTTTTTACAGAGACGCTGGAACGAATCGGCAGAGCCATCACAACGTATTATAAGAATGCGGAATCTGGTTGTCAGGATGATTAAAAACCTGAGACTACGCTCCATTCTGGGAAATTTTCAGATTGAAGATCGCATCATTGCATACCCAAAATTCATGGCGCAGTTTTATAATTTCTGCTTACAGCAGGGTATGGAGCCCGGCAAGATTGTGCGTGAAAAAGCTACCATGGCCGCAACCTGATTTATATTGCTGGCCTGATATTGATTATTCACCTGAGAGCGGACAACATTTCCCGATTAGCCGGTTTGTTCCCTGGGCGGCTTATATCCAGAATGAACAGGGCAGGCATTTTATTCTGGAACAGGATGAGTTGTATGAGGCTTTGATGGCGTGTTCCGACAAGAATAACGACCAGCTCAACCTGGATGGCGTAATTTCGGATTAGTTCTTTTTTCTGAATACTGAAATCAGATAACCGACTAATAAAATCAGACTGCTCAGACCCACGACCAGCCAGTTTCCCCATTTGACATAGGGCGTTGCCCCCGACATGGCTTGCACTTGATGCGTGATGATGCTTTTTGTGTTAAGCGGCGCTGTTGCTATCAGTTTGCCCTTGTCGTCAATAATGCCCGCCGGGCCAGTGGTGGTGGCGCGCACCATAAAACGCCCGGTCTCCAGCGAACGCATGCGCGCAATTTGCATGTGCTGTTCGGCTTCCAGTGAACCTGTAAACCAGCCATCGTGGGTGACGTTAATCAGCAAGCCCGCTTTTGGCAGTGACTGGATTACCTCGTCGCCAAACGCGTCTTCGTAGCAAATGCTCATTTGTGCGGTTTGTCCAACGACTTGCAGCGTACCGTCGTTGACGCCTGGGACGATATTGGAATAGGGTAGCTGGATCCATTTTCCCAGCCAGCGGATATAATCCAGGAGTGGAATGTATTCGCCAAAGGGAACCAGGTGGCGTTTTGAATAGATTTGGCGATTATCGGCGTTCAGCGCCAGTACGCTGTTCTCAATGCCGTTTTGTTCGTTTACATAAAAACCGCCGATCAGGATGGTTCTGTTGGTGTTTTCAAGTGTTTGTTGCAAGGGAATCAGCAGGTCTTCCATGTGATTGTTGAAGGTGGTGAAAAGCGCCGTTTCAGGCCACACAATCAGGTCGCTTTGGTTAGCCTGCCGTGTCATCTCCCGGTACAGTGCGATTATTGCCTGAAGATTGTCCGGGTTCAGTTTTTCTGTTTGAGATACGTTGCCTTGTAATACGCTGGCCGTGAAAGGCGCGTCTTTGGGCGATGTCCAGTCAAGTTTTCCGAGGCCCCATGATGACGCCGCCAGCAAAACAATCAGCAGCACGGCAAAAAGACGTGAAGATGCGCCAAACGGTTTTACCATCTTATGGCCAAGACCCTGTTGTGCGGCGACCGGGCGATCTGCTGAATTACCCGCTACAAAACTGACCAACGCGCCAGCAATCAGCACACAAACCCAGCTAAGACCGAGTACGCCGGTGATGGGCGCAAGCCCGGCGAATACGGTATCTATCTGGCTATTGCCCAGATAGAGCCAGGGAAAGCCGGTTAAAAACCAGCCGCGAAACCATTCAATCAGCACCCAGCTGGCGGGATAAAATAATAACAATCGGGCGTTTAGCGGCGTGTTGCGAAACAGCGAGGCGAGCAATCCGAATAATGCCGTTGAAAATAGCGCAATGACTATGACAAACAGTGCGCTTGCCATCAGCGCCATCACAAGCGGCGCATGCGCAAAATAATACAGACTGTAAAACGGCCAGGAAGCGCCCGCACCAAACAGACCGATGCCAAATAGCCAGCCTAGATAAAAATACTGTTTTGGCGTGTACGCCTTGCTTAGGGCGTAGAATAAAACCGCCGGGCTTAGCCAGGCAAGCGGATAGATATCAAATGGAGCAAATGCAAAAACTGTTAATGCGCCGGACAGTAAAACAAGCAAATAAATCCAGGCATTAAAGTCATTCTGACGAGGGTGTTGTGACATGCTGTTAAATTTTATTGTTGTTTATAGACTTCCAGTAACTGTACGCGTCGCGCATCGCTACGCAATACCTTGAACTGGAAAGGCGCCAGCGTGATTTTCTCGCCCTGTTGGGGTATTTTTCCGGCTGCCTGGGTAACGAGCCCCCCGATGGTGTCATATTTTTCTATGCTAAGTTCGCTTGAAAAATAGGCGTTAAATTCCTCAATCTCGGTGCTCGCCTGTACGATATAGCGGCCCTCACTCTGCGCCCGGATATTCAGCTTATCATCAATGCGGTCATGCTCGTCATCAATATCGCCGACGATTTGTTCAAGCACATCTTCGATGGTCACGACGCCGGAGGTGCCCGAATACTCGTCAACAACCACCGCCATGTGATTGCGACTGGTGCGAAAGCTGCTTAGAAGCGTATTCAATTTCTGGCTCTCCGGAACCACTATGGCGGGCCGTAAAATATCATCAATATCAAAGTTTTTTTCATTGCCGACATATTTCAATAGGTCTTTTGCCAGCAGGATGCCTTCCACATCATCGCGGTTTTCATCAAACACTGGATAGCGTGAGTGGCCAGCGTCCATGACCACTTTGAGAATGTCATTAAAACTGTCGTTATAATGAATGAAGCGAATATTGGAGCGTGGAATCATGATGTCGCGAACCCGCAGCTTATCCACCTGCATGACACCTTCAATCATGCCTAGCGCCTCAGCGCCGATGATATTGTTTTTTTGCGCCTGACGCAGTTCGCTGATCAGTTCTTCTCGATTCAGGACGCTGGTGTCAACGGTGTTTCTTAGCCATCTATGCCACCACGGTCGAGGTTTGGCGTCTTTTTTTGTGTTTGTCATTTGTTTGTTTGATTGCCCTGGATTATAACATTCGGCTCATAGGGATTGGGAAAGCCAAGTTGCTGCAACAGAGTGATCTCCAGTGATTCCATATTTTCCGCCTGTATTTCATCCAAATGGTCATAGCCCTGTAGATGTAACAGACCATGGATCACCATATGCGCCCAGTGTTGCCTTGCTGTTTTATGCTGTTGTTGTGCTTCCTGTTCTATCACGGGCGCGCATAAGACGAGATCGCCAAGGTGCGCCACATCATGGGCGTCTAATTGATCAGGCAGGTCAGGCGTTTCAAACGGAAAGGATAACACATTGGTGGGCGCATTTTTGTTGCGATAATCACGATTCAGAGTCTGACTTTCAGCTTTATCTACAATGCGTAAAACGGCGCTGACGGGTTTGTCCTGTTCGATCAAGGCCAGTTCGACCCAGGTCTGAAAATCTTCCTGAGAGGGAATGATTTTAAATCCATACGGGTTTTGTATTTCCAGTTCGGTCTGCATGATGGTTTATGATGTGATGAGAATGAGGGACGTTAATCGCGTAGTGGGCGCTATGTCTGACCATCGTCGCTATGATTTGATGCATCATCATGGCGTCCGTAAGCTTCAACGATTTTTTTCACCAGATTGTGACGCACCACATCCCTGGGTTGGAAAAAACTGAAACGAATATCCTTGATGTCTTGCAGTATATTTATCACATGTTTTAACCCGGATTGCTGGTTCTTTGGCAGGTCAATCTGGGTAATATCGCCGGTGACTACGGCGGTAGAACCAAAGCCGATGCGCGTAAGGAACATTTTCATCTGTTCCACGGTGGTGTTTTGCGCTTCATCCATGATGATAAACGAGTCATTCAGGGTGCGGCCACGCATATAAGCGAGCGGCGCTACTTCAATGACATTTTTTTCGATCAGCTTGTCAACCTTTTCAAAGCCAAGCATTTCATAGAGCGCATCGTACATGGGGCGTAAATAGGGATCGACCTTCTGTGAGAGATCACCCGGCAGGAAGCCCAGCTTTTCACCGGCTTCCACGGCAGGCCGCACAAGAATAATGCGACGCGCTTCATCGCGTTCAAAGGCTTCGACGGCGCAGGCCACCGCCAGATAAGTCTTGCCCGTTCCGGCCGGACCTATGCCGAATGTTAAATCATGCGTCTGGATGCTGCGAATGTAATGATTCTGGTTGGGACCGCGTCCGCGAATCAGCTTGCGTTTGGTTTTGATGATTGCCGATGTTTCTTCGGCGGAAACATCGCGAGTTGACTGATCCTGTAGCGCCAGATGAATTTTTTCCGGGGAAAGCGTTTCAGTCGACGTCGCCTGATACAGATTCTGTAATAAATTAATGGTTTGCTGTGTCGGAGAGGGAAGTCCCTTTACCTTGAAATCGAAACCGCGATTGCTGATCTCGACATCAAAATGCGTTTCTATTTGCCTCAGATGCTGTTCAAACTGCCCCCCCAAATTACTGAGGCGTTCGTTATTTTCAGGCTCCAGGGTAAAGCTTACGCCATGTCGCTTGCTGTCATTATCGCCGGATGCGCCGCCGCTTGATTTATCGGTTCGGGTGATGTTTTTTTTAGTCGTTTTTGCTGTTTTATCTGCTCGTTTCTTGACAGAGTTTGTTGCGGATATCGTGCTCAATGGTGAATACTCAAATGCTTGTTGCTCCAGATAATGTTTAATCTATGTCCACCTTAACATATTTCAATCCAGAGTTTCAATCCAGCCCTTCATCCCAGGCCGGTCTGGCGTTCGAAGCCGTGTTAAAATGCTCAAGCGCCATATCCGCGAATGCCCGGACCTTGGCTGAAAGATGCTTGCTGGAAGGATACAGCAGTGAGATAGGTGGTGATTTGGGTTGCCAGTCAGGCAGTATGATATGCGCCTGACCCGCGCGGATTGCGTCTCCGGCTATAAAGGTTGGCAATTGTCCTATTCCTAGTCCGTTGACCATGGCGTCGCAGAGCAGGTCGCCGTTGTTGGCGCGCAGTCCGCCCGTGATTAAAATCTGTTTTTTATCGCCGCTCTGATTGTAGAGTGTCCAGTACTTGCCGGAGTCAAGATAGCTGTATAGCAGGCATTGATGCTCTTTGAGCGCCTCTGGCGTATCCGGTTCCCCGTGTTTTTCGAGATAGTCCGGCGAGGCGCATAAAACCAGCCGCGAGGGCGCCAGTCGTCTGGCGATCAGCGAAGAATCCTTGAGCTCAGCGATGCGAATCGCCACATCATAGCCCTCATCGACGAGGTCAATTTGCCGGTCGTGCAGGTCGATGTCAATAAAAACCCTGGGATAGCGTTGTTGATAATCCGCGAGCAGTTTGCCCAGATATTTGGAGCCGAACGACATGGGCGCGTTAATTTTAAGCGACCCGCGCGGCTCCTTCGATAAACCCGTGACGGCGCATTCTGCTTCTGCAAGGTCTTGCAGAATGGCGCTGGCGCGCTCGTAAAAGGCGACTCCTGCTTCTGTTGGCGTGAGGCGACGCGTGGTGCGGGTTAACAAACTACCGCCGAGGTGTGCTTCAAGTTTCGCCAGTTGTTTGCTGACTGCGCCCCGCGAGAGATTAAGCTGATCCGCTGCGGCGCTGAGTTGCCCTGTTTCAATGATGCGGCAATATAGCTGCATCGCCTTGAATCTGTCCATATTGATTGTTTCCTTATAGGAAATAGTAAGTTTATATCCTGCTTATTTATTCCTTTCAAGTCTTTTCCTATACTTTCCATACGATGTGCTTAAAACGAAGCAACACTCTGAAGCAACACACTTAAGCTTCACATTAACGAATGGATGGAACAGTCATGAATAATTTAACAGCCATGAGCCGGAAAACAGCCCTGAGCGGACAGACAGCCGTGAAAGGTTTAAGTCTCTTAAAACGGGATTCACTCAGCGAAGGCGGCTTTGCCGGTTTGCGTGAACATCAGTTAATCAAAAACCCGGGCGTATTTGGAACATCGGCGAACCGCGATGGTAGCTGGCCCGGCATCGGCAACCTGGTTTACCTCGCGGACGCCCGTTTCATGCCGCATGGCGAAACACATCTGCATGATCATCATGAGATCGACGTGATTTCGGTGATGGTGGAAGGGCGGTTGGCGCATCAGGGTTCGATGGGCGCTGGACAAGAATTATCCAAGAATGATGTTCAGATACAACGGGCCGGCGGCGAAGGTTTTTCCCACAATGAGATTAACCCGGATGCAGACTGGAACCGTATGATTCAGATCTGGGTGCGACCAGAACAAGCCGGTCAATCAGCGGATTATGAGGTAGTTCATCCTGTCGTCGGTGGAGTGACGTCCATCTACGGCGGAAACGCCTCAAGCAGGTTTCCCGCAGCAACGCGAATCCAGATAGTTTTGCTGGAAACGGCCCAGGAACTTGTTCTGGATGAACCATTTCTCGCCTATCTGACGCGTGGTTCAGGCATCAATAGTGACAGCGGCGAACAACGCCTGTTTGATGGCGATTTGTTCAGCGGCGATAGCTTGAATTTTAGCGCATTGGAGCCAGTCCAACTTATAATCATGACACACAAGCCGGGATAAGCCATGCTCAGGAATAACTCACACAATTTCGGGCTGGTCAGCATCTCGCTGCACTGGATCATGGCCGTTCTGTTAACAGGCTTGTTTGCAGCGGGGCTTTATATGACCAGCCTGGATTACTACGATCCCTGGTATCATAGCCTGCCCTGGTGGCATAAAAGCTTTGGCCTGCTGACGGTGTTTTTATTGTTTGTGCGCTACGTCTGGAAACTGTTAAACATTGATCCCGCGCCGCTTGATTCTCACCAGCGCTGGGAAACCTTACTTGCGCGCATGATACAAAACGCCTTTTATCTGCTGATATTGCTGATCGGCGTCAGCGGCTACCTGATTTCAACCAGCAAGGGCAAAGGCGTTGCATTTTTTGACTGGTTTGAAATCCCTGCGATCAGCGATTCGCTGGATGAGCAAAGCGTGGATTTGATCGGCATGGCTCATGCCTACCTGGCCTATGTACTGGCCGTACTGGTTGTTTTACATGCATTTGCGGCGCTCAAACACCATTTTATTGATAAGGACACGACCCTGAAGCGAATGCTGGGCGGCTCCTGACTTTTTACTGATTTTATCAAGCAACTAACCAACTAACCAACAAAGACAAGAGGAATAAACATGAAAAACACAACATTCACACGATTGGCTAGCGCAAAAAAAACGGCGCTAAAATTATCACTGGCGGGTATTCTGTCAGCTGCGATGATTGGCGGCGCTCTACCGTTGAAGGCGTATGCTGCTGATTATGTCATCGATAAAAAGGGTATGCACGCTGCTATTCAGTTCAAGATTTCACACCTCGGTTACAGCTGGTTATGGGGGCGTTTCAACGACTTCTCAGGCAATTTTAGTTATGACGATAAAAACGCCGCGGCATCCAGGATCAAGGTGAGCGTAAAAACAGCCAGCGTGGATTCCAATCATGCGGAACGCGACAAGCATTTGCGCAGCGATGATTTTCTGGATGTCAAAAAATACCCCGAAGCTGTTTTTGAAAGTAGCGAGTTTATTCCGGGCGAAGATGGCAAGGCGACATTGAAAGGCAAGCTGACCCTGCATGGCGTGACCAGGGATATTGACGTTCAGGTTAACAAGGTTGGCGAGGGTAAAGACCCCTGGGGAGGTTATCGCGCGGGTTTTGAAGGTATTACGCGACTTAAACTTAAAGATTACGGCATCAAAAAAGACCTCGGCCCGGCTTCCGCCGAACTGGAACTGATCATTTCGCTGGAAGGCGTCAAACAGTAAGTCCCTGGTAAACACTCAGGGGGCGGGCGGCTAACGCTTTCCGCCCCTTGAGCTTTATCAGTAAAAAAACAAGCCCCATCAGGACAGGCTTTTTATCAAATCGGCAAGCAGAGCGGAAACTTCGCCGCTCATCAGCGTAAATTCAATATCAAGTCGTTCTTCCAGGGTATCGGGATCGTGTTCCTTGAGCTGCTCATCCAGCACGTCCAGAAATCTGAGTTTTTTGATTTGCAGGTCTTCGGTCAGCAAAAAACTGATTTTTTCATCCCAGTCCAGCCCCAGCTTGGCGACATATTTACCGGAGCGCAAACTGTCCTGAACTTCATCAGCCGTTAGCTCGTGTTGTCTGAAAACGGCTACCGCCTTGTCTTCGCTGAGGCTTTTTAGTTCGCATTCATGGCCCAGTTGAAAAGGCGCAGGTAGGGTGTTTTTGCCGAGCCATTGCGTCATGGCGGTTGCGGGCGGTAGTTCCGTGTCGGCAAGACTAACAGGCAGACTGCCCAGCGTTTTTCTCAATAGTTTACAAAACTCTTCCGCGCGCGATGCTGAAGGCGTATTGATAATCAACCAGTCGCCTTGCGGATCAATCCAGGCGTCGATTTTCTGTGTGCGGGTAAAGGCTTTGGGGAGTAATTCATGCTCAATATTCTCGCGCAGTTCTTTTTTTTCTTTAGCGCCGACGCGACGGTTTTCAGCCAGTTCGATATCCGCCAGATTTTCCTCCAGAATTTCTCTGATAACGGCGGCGGGTAGAAGTCGTTCCTGACGCGCCATGCTTAAAAGCATCATGCGGTTAGAGGCGTGAACCAGCGCTTCATGACGCTTGCCGAATGGCGACGCCCAGCCCATGCTTTCCCTCTGTGTTGCGGAGCAGGGTGTAAACGGCCTGGTTTGCAAGGATTGTTGCAGTTCCTCCGGCGTTAGTGTGAACGTTTTATCAAATTTAAATAGAGTCAGGTTTTTAAACCACATATTATTAGCCCTTTTGTTTGCCCTTGTAATATTTTTTAGGGCGGGGAGTATGCAGGAATCTGTTTGTTCTGTCCAAGAACAAAATGGGATGTTAGGCTTGTAGCCTTAATGTTATGAGAAATTGGAATCAGGCATGGATTTACATACGTTCAGACAGAAAATTAAGACAGAGCCGGAAAATATAGATTTCCCAGAAACGATGGAAGTTATTGATAAAAATTATTATTTTACGCCGACAGAATTCGAGAATGGTGGGCTGAAAAATGAGGCGGGTGAAAATTCGGGATCCTGCAAGTTATTTTACTTTGCTCGTGAACAGGGGTTTTCCGAACAACAAACCCTGCACTGTTTTGGAGAATATTATCGGGAAGATGTTTTAAAGAATCCGCAAGCTGATAATCACCAGAATATCCGAAATTTCATGAAAACCGGATGGCTCGGCATTCACTTTAAGGGAGAAGTCTTGCAGGAGAAGGATGATTAATATAATGCTTTTTTATAAAGCGCGTTCGTCGGTTATTTTGTTGATTTTTGTCAGCTCATGATAAAATTGGCTTGTAAAAATAAAAATTAATCCTGAATTTAAAAATACGTCATGAAT
>JANTHA010000070.1 GCA_024762625.1 Thiotrichaceae bacterium | reverse complement strand
GACAGATTGCGCCGCCCGCAGGGTAATAAACGCCGGTTACGCCGCCGGTGCCAATGGAGACAAAAGTGGCGTCGGCCGCCAGCGCTGGCGCACTGCTTAAACCAGCCAGCATCAATCCCGCGCTGGCAAAGGCTGTCGTCAGATGTTTTTTAATTATTTTGTGCATGTGTTTTGTGCTCCTGTTAGTGACTAATTTGTTTGTAATAGTAATACCTGTCAAGTGTTATAGAAGACTACGGTTAATACTGCAAGCACAAAAAAGTTTTATTGATTTTAAACCATAAGCATTACTACCCCAGATCAATTTGCGTTATTATAAAAAACTTTTTCAAATCCGGAGTTCTAACCCGATGTTTTCCAAAAACATGACCATCGCAGGTTTCGACGATGAACTTGCCAACGCCATTAAAGCCGAAGAACAGCGCCAGGAAGATCATATTGAGCTGATCGCTTCCGAAAACTATACCAGCCCGCGCGTTATGGAGGCGCAGGGTTCGGTGCTCACCAATAAATACGCCGAGGGTTACCCTTCCAAGCGTTATTACGGCGGTTGCGAAAATGTGGATGTCGCCGAGCAACTGGCGATAGACCGACTTAAAGAATTGTTTGATGCTGATTACGCCAATGTGCAACCGCATTCAGGCTCATCCGCCAATCTCGCGGTCTATATGGCGCTGGTGCAACCTGGCGATACTATTCTGGGTATGGCGCTCGCCGATGGCGGTCATTTGACGCATGGTTCGCATGTCAGTTTCTCCGGAAAGATTTACCATGCGGTGCAGTATGGTCTGAATCCGGACACCGGCGAAATTGATTATGAGCAGGTTGAGACGCTGGCGCGTGAACACAAGCCTAAAATGATTGTGGCGGGCTTCTCGGCTTATTCCCGGATTGTGGACTGGCAGCGTTTCCGCGATATTGCTGATGAAGTAGGCGCCTATCTGTTTGTGGACATGGCGCATGTGGCGGGCCTGGTTGCGGCGGGCGTGTATCCTTCACCGGTACAGATTGCGGATGTCACCACATCGACCACGCACAAGACTTTGCGCGGCCCACGCGGCGGCATTATTCTGGCCAAAGGCAATCCTGAAATTGAAAAGAAACTGAATTCGGTGGTGTTTCCTGGCACGCAGGGCGGCCCCCTGATGCATGTGATCGCCGCCAAGGCGGTTGCCTTCAAGGAGGCGATGGAGCCAGACTATAAGGCTTATCAGCAACAGGTTGTCGTCAATGCGCAGGCGATGGCGAATACCTTTATCGAACGCGGCTATAATATTGTTTCCGGCGGCACTGATAATCACCTGTTTCTGGTTGATCTGATCGACAAGGGCTTGACCGGCAAGGCGGCGGATGCGGCGCTCGGCAAGGCGCATATCACGGTCAACATGAATGCCGTGCCGAATGATCCTCAATCGCCGTTTGTCACCAGCGGCATCCGCGTGGGATCGCCCGCTATTACCACACGCGGCTTTAATGAGGCGGACAGCAAACAACTGGCCGGCTGGATGTGCGATATCCTGGACGCCCTGGCGGAAGACCCGGATGATCAGTCAATTATTGACGCCACACGCATCAAGGTCGCAGAAATTTGTAAACGGCTTCCGGTGTATGGTTGATTATCGTCAGGATTAAAGTAAACGCCCATGCACTGCCCCTTTTGTGGAAATAATGATACCCGCGTGGTGGACTCGCGGCTTGCCAATGAGGGCGATCAGGTGCGTCGCAGGCGTGAGTGTTCAGCATGCAAGGAGCGTTTTACCACCTATGAAGCGGCCGTGTTCAATATGCCGCCTGTGCTTAAATCGACTGGGGAAAAACAGCCCTTCAATGAACATAAGTTGCGCGCCGGTCTGATGCGCGCAACCCAGAAACGCCCGGTGGACGCCAAAGCGATTGATAGCGCCATATTGCAAATTCAGAAGCGCATACTTCAAGATAGCAAGGTGCGCGGCGAATCGTTGGTTGAGTCCAGTTTGATCGGCGAGTATGTCATGGAAGAACTACGCACCCTGGATGATGTGGCGTATATCCGTTTCGCCTCAGTGTATCGTGATTTTAATGATATTGATGAATTTATTGAGGCTATCGAAGGGCTTGAGAACACGCCCAGTTCGGAATTGAATAAGCGTCAGTTTAAACTGCCTGGGGCGGAATAACGCCGTTAGCCAACAAATAATGCCCATCGCAAAATAATGCCCATCGCCAATTAATGCCGGAGCCGAATGATGCCCGTAAGCTCAGTTGACTATCAATATATGGCGCGCGCCATCAAACTCGCCGAAAAAGGCCGTTACACCACCCATCCCAATCCGCGCGTTGCTTGTGTGCTAGTAAAAAAAGGCCGCATTATCGGCGAAGGTTTCCATCAGCGCGCGGGCGAAGCGCATGCCGAAATCAATGCGCTAAAGGCCGTGTCCGGTTCGGCAAAGGGCGCGACCGCCTATGTCACTCTGGAGCCTTGTTCGCATACGGGTAAAACGCCGCCATGCGCCAATGCGCTGGTAGAAGCCGGCGTCGCGCGCGTGGTGGTGGCGATGCAGGATCCCAATCCGCAAGTCGCTGGTCGGGGAATTGAACGATTACGCGCAGCGGGCATTGAGGTGCAAAGCGGCATACTAGAGGCGCAGGCGCGGCAATTAAACCCCGGTTTTATCAAGCGCATGGAGCAGGGGCTTCCCTGGGTTCGCGTTAAACTCGCCATGAGCCTGGATGGTCGTACTGCGATGGCGTCGGGTGAGAGCAAATGGATTACTGGAAAAGAAGCGCGCGCCGATGTGCAGCGTTTGCGCGCATCAAGCGATGCCATTCTCACTGGAATTGGCACCGTGCTCGCGGATGATCCTTCACTGAATGTGCGTTTAAGCCCTGCCGAACTGGGTATTGCCGACTTCAGCGATGCAGTCTTTCAACCAAAACGCGTGGTGCTGGATAGCCGCTTGCAAACGCCACTGGATGCCAGCTTGCTTAAAGTAGCTGGCGATACGCTGGTCTGTACCGCAAACGATAGTCTTGAAAAAAACGAGTCGCGCGCCTTGCAATCGCTGGGCGCACAACTGTTGCCCTTTGAGCCGCAACAGGATGGTCATTTGCCGCTACAACAGGTTTTAACACGGCTCGCACAACAGGAGATCAATGAAATCCATGTTGAGGCGGGCGCGACGCTGTGCGGCGCATTAATCCAGCAAAATCTTGTTGATGAATTGATTGTTTACATGGCGCCAAGCTTGATGGGTTCAGCTGCGCGCGGTTTACTGGATTTGCCGGGGATTGAGCGGATGACGGATAAAATCAAGCTACAGATCAAGGATATGCGCGCTGTTGGCGATGATTGGCGAATCCATGCGAATCTAGTTCAAGAAATACCTTGATATTATTATCCGGCATGTTGTTTCAAAGTATGATTTATTGCATACTGGATGTGGGTGAGGGGAATATCAAGCACTTTCATAGGGCATAAAAATGAAAAGAACAGGTGTTTTTGCAGGGTCGTTGTTTTTGGCTAGCGTTTCTTTAGCTAGCGCAACTTTAGCTAGCGCATCTTTTTTAGCTAGCGCGTCGTTGGTAGGCGCGTTATTGGTAAACGCGATTTTTTTTAATGTTTCAATTGCAAAACCTGCGCCTTCAGTGGACAAGATACTTGTCTTGAATGGCAATAAGCAAAACGGCAAAAAAATATACCTGGCATGTTCCTTGTGTCATTCGCCTCAGGGATGGGGAACCGTTGATGGCTATTTTCCACAGCTTTCCGGACAACATTCAAGCGTACTGATCAAACAGTTGGTTGATATTCATCTGGGCAATCGTGATGTGCCGACCATGATCCCGTTTGCGGACGCTGTGTTTTATCGCGGTAATCAATATGTGGCTGATGTCGTTTCCTATATCGCGTCTTTGCCCATGAATCCCGAAAATGGCGTTGGCAGAGGCAATGATCTTAATTTGGGTAAAAAACTTTATGGCGAACATTGTCAGCGCTGTCATGGTGAACAGGCGCAAGGCAAAAGCGATAAATTTTATCCTCTGTTGCAGGGTCAGCATTATGAGTATGTATTAAGGCAGATGCGCTGGATCGTGAATGGTCAGCGTAAAAATGGCGATGCGGAAATGGCTGAACAGTTGCGCTCGTTTTCAAGCAGGGATATGGAGGCTGTCGCCGACTATATTTCAAGAATAAAACCAAAGTCTGAAAAATTGGCGACAAGCCGCTTCTGGAAAAACCCGGATTTTGATTCAAACTATACGAGCACTCCCTGGCAGCGACATAATACCAAAAATAGCAACGACGACCATCATGGACAGCATCAAGGGCAAGCCAAAAAACCATAGGAAAATACATGATCAATCGTTTAATAAAATGTTGTTGTCTGTGCCTGGTTTTGTGCGCCTTGACGGGCATAAGTAGCGCCGAACCATTTGATACATCCGAGCTGGAAGATATCCTGATCATGAACGCCTATGATGGCGATGTCGACAAGGTGAAGGAATTATTAAGCAAGGGCGTGAATATCAATGCGCAGGGAGAAAATGGCGAAACGCCGTTACTGGCGGCCGTGAATTCCGGAAAAAGCGATGTGGTCGCCTTGCTACTTGCCTATGGAGCCAACATAGAGGAAAAAAACTTCCAGAAATCGACGCCTTTGATCATAGCCTGTCAATATGGACATGCGCATATTACAGCGATGTTGGTGGAAATGGGCGCAGATTTAAACGCGCGTGACTATAATGGCTATGATCCGTTAATGATTGCCGCCGCCAGAGGGCATGATCTGATAGTCAGGCAGTTACTGGCTTTTGGCGCGGATCCCTCCCACATCAATAAACATGGCAACAACGCCTTGATACTCGCCATGTACGATTTGCATTTGCCTGTCGTCAAAACACTGTTGGAAAAAGGCGGTAAAAAACAATTATTGCAAAAAAATAACCGGGGGCAGACGCCGCTTGATTTCGCCAGAGCGCTGAACAACCCGAAGCTGATTGATCTGGTGGAGTCTGCTTATAAAAAAGCGGGATTATTAGAGCGCTAATTCTTTTTTTAGTCGTCATCCTGCCTGGATTTTGTATAGGGTAACTTCACATGCCCATAACGAACAACCAATACTGACAACGTGAGTAAAAAGACGGTAATGGAGACTTCCATCAGTTGCCATTGCGCAAATGATTTTGAATCAAGGATAATATATCGCGCCAGCGCAACGATGGCGATATAAATAGGGTAGCGGATAGGTAAGCGATGCTGTTCATAGTAGATTTTGACCATCGCGATTATTTCAAGATAAATGAACAGCAGCAGAAGATCTTTTATATCAACCTTCAGCTTGTCAATCATCACATAAATTTCCTGCCCCACGGCAATAATGGTCGCAATGACGATGATGAGCAGGCCAACCTGTTCAATCAGGTGTAAATAGGATTTAACTGCTTTATTTTTATCCAAAATAATTCCTCACAAACAGGCTATAGTGTTTAAGGGCGCCTCTATTAATAGAGGTATCAATAGAGATATCCCTAAGAGTATAGTCCTAAACAAACCAATGGGAATTAATGAATGTTAAAAAAAGACCCGCTCCCAGCGTGGCGACAACGTGTTGCCAGGGGAGGGCGTCAAATAGGAGGGAGGAAGTTATTTAGGGATAACTTCCATGTGCAATCCTAAAGAAGACGCATTTGTTTAACATTAACTCAGATTAGTCCTGGGATATGAATACAACAAATAGTTATTATGCGTTTAGAATCCCCACTTGATATAAATATCAAGCCAAATGAGGAGGCGTTATGAGCAAATGGGGTGTTTTGGGGGTGTTTTTTCTGGGTTTTATGGCCTATGCGGGCATGGATCTGTTTTTCAAGGAAACCAATACGCTGGAATTTTGTACGTCCTGCCATACCATGCAGCAGAATCTTATTGAGTATAAAGAAACGGCTCATTATAAGAATCATGCAGGTGTTCGCGCTATTTGCTCTGATTGCCATGTTCCCAAGACAACACTGGCTGAATTTTGGGCCAAGCTCTATGCAGCCAGAGATGTTTATCATGAAATCATAGGCACCATCGATACCCCAGAAAAATTTGAAAAACATCGTTGGGAAATGGCGAACCGGGTCTGGGATATCATGAAAAGCACAGACTCTCGCGAATGCCGTAGCTGCCATAGCTGGGACGCGATGATGTTTATTGATCAGGATAAATCGGCTTCAAAAAAACACCAGCTCGCTAAAGAAGAAGGTAAGACCTGTATTGATTGCCATAAGGGGATTGCGCATGAAGAGCCGGATAAGCCCGAGCAGGAAGTTGCTGAAACAGAAGATGCCAAACAAACGTCAAATGAAAGTACTCAGGTTGCCACTGGCAAAAGCGCCGAAGGTAAATTAAAGGCGCCCGAAGCGCCCGTGAAACCGGCTGCGCCAATGATGGTTGAACACAGTACAGACGCAACCGATGCCGGCCCAATCACCAAACTGGTAAATGATTGTAATCAATGCCATGGAAAAGATGGTAATAGCAGTAAAGACCCGGAAGTGCCTAGTATTGCGGGCGCTTCGGCGAGTTACTCTCATCTGACCTTAATGGCGTTTAAAAGCGGCGACCGCAAGGGCGTTGAATATGTTACCCCTTCCGGTGAAGTTACTGATATGAATAAAGTCACCAGGGATTTCACTGAAGACCAGTTTAATGCGCTTTCAGAATATTATGCGCGCAAGACGTTTAAGCCGTTTCCACAAAAGGCTGATCCCGAAATGGCGAAGGCTGGCGAAGCGCTGTTCAAAAAGAAATGCAAGAAATGCCATACTGATGGAGGCAGCAATGCAGATGATGATGCAGGCATCATTGCAGGACAACCTAAAGAATACCTGATCAAGCAGTTTGCTCATTTTGACCAGGGGATTCGTGAAATGCCAAAGAAAATGGCTAAGAAATTCAAAAAGCTAAGCGATGAGGAGAAGAAGCAGATTATTGAATTTTTGATTAATAGGTAGTTTAAAGGAGATCATGAAATATTTTGAGTTAGTTACGATTCGATAGTGTTAATATCATTGATTGGCGTTGATATATGTCAACTGTTTTGATATTGTCTTCGGGTCTGATGATTCTTCAAAGATTTTCAAAATCAATTATCAGTCTATTTATTATTTTATAATTTCACTCATTGTTTGATAGTAAATACGTGCTAACCGCTAAGCACAACCGGTTTTTAATGTCATTTGTTAATGTTTGTTAATAAGTGACTGTTAATAAGTAATAGCTAATGCTTGTTAACAATACCAACCGGTCAAAACCACTAAAGCTAGGAGCAAAGTATGATCAGGAAAACATTCGCATTGGCGGCGTTGGCCGCTGCCGTGGGTGCGGTGACTCTGACAGTGCAGCAGCCGCTATTTGCCGAAGGCGCTAAAACTGAAACAGCGCCCGCCGCAAAAACCATTGATAAAACAAAACCTAAAAACGACTACAACATTACCATTAACTATGAGTTGGGAATGCATTGTACCGGTTTTGATTTTACCTACTGCTGTGTGTTACCACCGTATAACTCAGTACAATCACAAGTCATCAAGACAGCGACGGGTAAGAAAAAATACCCGGAATTGCTTGAATCCGACGAGAAAGAACACGATGTTGTCGTCGACGGAAAAAAACGCATGAAGCTTGCGTATGGTTTTGTCAATAATACCTATTCAGAAGGCGCCAAACTGGCTTACTGGACGGTGCCTTATGATGTCAATGGCGACAAAAAATACGGCAAAAATGAAAACGTTGCGAATGCTTACTGGACGCATCTTTATGTATACAAAGATCTGAAAGGAACCAACCCAACAGGCGGCAGTAAGGATGCCGACAAGAAGTATGTCGGTCTGCAAATTCCTGTTCCGGTTGATAATGGCCCGGCTGGAGCTGCTGTTCCTAGTCCGATGAAAAGCGGCCATCTACATTATACAGGTGAGCACGGCACCCAGGTATTCACCAAATCGCCTGTTCTCGATAATGTGCCCATTCTGTTAACCAATCCTGGCATCTGGGATGCGCTTGGTCTTCCATTAACGCCTTTTAATGATAATGTCATGGCTAAAAGCCCGTTAACCATGGTGGAAAGCGATGTTCGTCCTTTCCAGGAAAACTGGGTTGCGCTGGTTGACGCTGAAGACGGTAAGCCGGTACTGGATAGCCATACAGGCGAGCCTATTCGTTTTGTAGGCACCAATCCGATTGACGTACCCGCCTGTTCCAAGTGTCACGCCAATGAGGCGGCCAATGGAAAGAAATTTAACCTGTATAAACAGGAAAAGGCTTTCTGGAAAGGTCTTGGCGCATCTGACTGGATTGCGGAACTGAAAGCAACCTCGGTTTCAGTTCTGGAAATGCATGATGATCGTAATGGCACCGATTTTTTAAAGAACTACAAACCTGAAGGTCGTGAAGTCAGCAACCGTATCGGGCGCGATCCTGTTCTGTGTCAGAAGTGTCATGCGGATAATGTTATCGGCGTACTTCAATCCAAAATGCATAAGGACAAGAACGGCAAGGAACATCCCATTCCGCCGTTGACCGAAGCGCTGCATTTTGCTCATTTGAAAAAAGCGCCATTGCCAGATTCCCATGGCCGCGCCGGTGCATGTCAGGCCTGTCATCCCTCTCATCGTCAGGATGGCGGACTCGATGGCATCCTGATTACAGCTGATGGCAAGAACGCATTTGCCGATGGCGATAACCGCGATGCAAAGGGTTGTTTCGCTGGTCGCGACGTCCATTCCAACCGCAACAAGGATAAGGATGGCGCAGAGACCAAAGAGCACCTGAATGCAATAGGAAGCTGGATTCAGGAAAATGTATCTCAGATTGGAAATGACAAGGGCGGTAAAGGCTTATGGTGCACCAACTGTCATAGCCAGATTTCCCGTGAATTGTATCAACGCGACAACATTACCCATGCGTTCAAGCAGGAAGGCGAAACCTTGCGCAACAAGTCGCTTGAAGAAATCGCCAAGGCGCTGGGTATGAAGGATATCAAGGAGCTAGCCGACACCTATCTTGATCCCAAGATTGTGTTGAACAGTAAGGGCGAAGCAGATGTTGATAAATCACATGCGCTTGATTTCTGGAATCCAAAGCACATGACGCCAGATATTGCAGTAATTGCGCTGAAAGGCAAAGGTCCCATGGTCAGTAAAGATGCGGATGGCGATGTTAATGTGAGTATTTTGTCCGCCAATCCAATGATCAAGGTGGCGAAAAAGGATCTGCCAAAAGGTGCGACCGGTTCGCTGGCGGTTCCCTATAGTGCGGCGACGCATGGTAAGGAATACTGGTTATCGGCAGGCGAGCCTCATTGTGCGAACTGTCACGCGGCTCCCTATGTTGAAGGACAGGGCGGCGTTGCTTTCCCAATCAATCAACCAGGCAAATACAGTCTGATGCGTTACTCTAAAGGCCATGCTGGTCTGGCGTGCCAGGCCTGTCACCAGTCGATTCATGGTTTGTATCCGGTTGATCCAGGTACTGACAGCACGGCTTATAAGCAAGCCGCCTTGTATAACCCGGATGGATCACATGGTCCGATCAAATGTGCGGCTTGCCATGAAGTAAACGACAAGGGCGTGCCATTCCTGGTGAAAGCTGATGATGATGATTACAAATTTAAAGGTAAATCAATCGTCGATGATT